>JAKAJA010000344.1 GCA_021814085.1 Acidobacteriota bacterium
GACGGCCAGCCGGCCGAAGTTTTCGTGGATGCTCGCCAGGGTGCGGGCGAAGGAGGCGTTTTCCCGGTCCATCTTATTGATGAGCAGGAGGCGGGGGACCTGGAACTCCTCGGCGTACTCGAAGCCCTTGGCGGTCATGACTTCCACGCCGGACACGCCGTTCACGAGGACCAGGGAGGTGTCGGCCACCCGGACGGGCCCGCGGGCGTCGGCGATGAAGTTGCCGTAGCCCGGAGTGTCGAGGATGTTGATCTTGGCTTTGTTCCACTCGGCGAATGCGACGCTCGTGGAGATGGACAGCTTGCGCTGGATCTCGTCCTCTTCGAAGTCCGTCGGGGCGGTCCCGTCTTCGACCTTGCCGAAGCGGGTAACGCCCTTGCACGAATAGAGCATGGCGGAAGTAAGGGTGGTCTTCCCGGTTCCACCATGCCCGAGAAGCACGACGTTGCGGATGTCCTGAGGCCCGTAAACCTTCATGTCCCCTCCTCGATCCAGGATAGCTGAGGCATCCCTGTGACACGGACGGACATCTTATAAAGGTGCCTATTGCGCCGTCAAGGGGCGGGGAGGGACGAGCCAGTGAGCGGGGGGGAAAGAGCGCCGGAGAGCGAGCGGGGAAAAGGCTCAAAGTCCCCGATTTATCAGGCAGGCCTTTCTCCGGGTGATCACAGGTGGGGAGGCATGCCCGAGCGTCTCCGGCTCACAGGTTCCCCGGCTCCCCGGCTCTATCTCTTAAGTCTCCTGGTGCTGGAGTTCTTCGTGGACGGAGCGGAAGATGTTGTAAATCCGGTCGTGTTCACGGATGGCCTGATGCAAGATCTTGTCGAGCTTTCGCAGGTCCTTCTTCCCCACCGTCAGGTTCGCCCCGAGGACGAAGGCGGATTGCGTGTCCATGGTGCCCAGGTCGGCGGAGATGAAGGCCACGAACATCCTCCTGCGCTGGTCGGGAGGCATGGCGTTGATGGCCTGGAGGATCTGGGTGCCCCCCTCCGGGTCGTCGGGCAGCCGGTTGTCCACCGTGACCAGGTCGTAGGGTTTGGCGGAGAGGAGGTCCAAGGCCGTCTTCTTGTCGGGCGCCGTCTCCACCCTGTACCGGAGCCCCGTCAAGGCTTGTGCGATGGCCTGCTGGAAGATGGCCTCGTCTTCGCAGACCAGGGCCTGCTTCTTCCCCTCCTCGTCGTCATCGTCGTCGTCGCGGGTTTTCACAAGCCCCATGTTCCATAAGACCTGATGGGCCACCTCGCGCTTGAGCCGCTCCCACTCTGGGCTTCCTGGCTCCAGTCCCGGGGGCTTCAGGTTCCCGTCGGCAGGTGGCTCGGCGGCGGCCTTGGGGGGCGCCTCCTGGGCGGGCGACCCGTTGGGGCCCTGGACGGTGATCGGGGTGCCGCACCCAGGGCATTTGAGGGTGAAGGGCCCTGCTGGAACCCTGGCATCGTCCAGGCGGACGCTCTTCTGGCAAGAGGGGCAGGCGATGAGCATGGATCACTCCATCAGATCTTTGACGTCCATGCCTCCGGGCATTTCCGGAAGCTTGGATGGGGCTGGCTTGGGGGCCTCCTGCGCGGCGCTGGCGAAGGCACCCAGGCCCTTCTTCTTCGGCGCTTCTCCCCCTTCGTTCTTGGCCGCCGGAGGGGCGGTGGCGGAGGCTTCCCGTTCGGTCCCCGCGATACCGGACATCTTGAGGGCCAGGTTGGGCGTGTTCGTGGCGAAGGAGAGGGCCACGTCCTTCGTGAGGACGCCCTGCCGCCAGAGCCGCTCGAGCTCCATGTCGAAGGTCTGCATGCCGTCCAGGGCACCGTCGTTCATGGCGTCCACGAGGCTCTTCCCCTCTTTCTCCGCCTCTCCGTGCTGGATGTACTCCCTCGTCCGCTGGCTCGTTCGGAGGATCTCGCAGACTCCGAGGCGGCCCTTGCCGTCGGCCCGCGGCACCAGCCTCTGGCTCACGATCCACTTGAAGGTCTGGGAGAAGCGCGTGCGGATCTGTTGTTCTTCGTCCTTGGGGAATATGCCGACGATGCGGTCCACCGTCTTGCTGGCGTCGATGGTGTGGAGAGTGGAGAGGACGAGGTGGCCCGTCTCCGCCGCCTCGAGGGCTATTTCGGTCGTTTCCAGGTCCCGCATCTCGCCCACGAGGATGACCTTGGGCGCCTGCCGGAGGGCGGCGCGCAGGGCCAGGCCGAAGGAGGGCACGTCGGCCCCCAGCTCCCTCTGGTTGATGGTGGATTTTTTGTGGCGGTGGAGGTACTCGATGGGGTCCTCGATGGTGACGATGTGGTAGGCCTTGTCCATGTTGATGCGGTTGATGATGGCCGCGAGGGTGGTGGACTTGCCGCTCCCCGTGGGCCCCGTGAGGAGGACGATGCCGTTGCGCTCCTCGGCGATCTTGTTCAGGGCGGGTGGAAGGTTGAGGTCCTCGATGGTGGGGACGCCGCTCGGAATGACCCTCAGGACGATGCTGTAGGTCCCCCGCTGGGAGAAGATGTTCACGCGGAACCGGGTCTTCCCCGTAATGGAATAGGACAGGTCCACCGAACCCTGCTTGAGCAGCTTCCGGATGTGGTGCTTGTCGTTCTTCATGAGCTGAAGGGCGATCTGCTCCGTCTGGTAGGGCGAGAGGCGGTTCAGGCCCTTGATGGGCACGTCGCACAGCTCCCCGTTCACCTCCACCTGGGGCGCTCGCCCCACGGAGAAGTTCAGGTCGCTCACCTGGGGTGAGACCGAGAGCATGAACTCGATCAGGTTGTTGAGCTGGTCGAACACCGAATCCTCCCCTTGCAATTCGTCGAGAAGGGGCCAGAGGCCGCCGACGAGATATGAATTAAGATGCGCCTTCTGGGGGAAAATGTATAGGGGTCACATCTTGCAATGTAGCAATTGTTGTGGAAAGGCAGAGGGATCGGATGGAGGCGAAACGGGGCACGAAGGAACACCCTCGGGTCCAGCGGCAGATCGCCCGGCCATCCCTTCGGGAGTTGTTTAAGGGGTGTTCGAGGAAAGAGAGAGCGGCCCTGGCGTTGAGGGCAAAGGATGTCCATGTGACACACGGGTACACGCTCAAGGCCATCGCGGACTACCTTGGGATACACTACGCCACCGCAGGCCGGCTCGTTCGCGCCGCCATGGGCAAGGGGAATGAGGAGCCTTTTCCCTACGCCACCGCAGGCCGGCTCGTTCGCGCCGCCATGGGCAAGGGGAATGAGGAGCGGAAGGGGTGCTAAAATGCAAGATGTGACCCCAATCTTTTCCTTTCAATCTTTTCCTTTCGGCTTAGGTTCTCCTTTTCCCCTTTTCCCCTTTTCCCCTTCCCCGCTTCTCCCCTGCTCCCCTTCTCCCGCTCTCCCCTTCTCCCGTCTTTTTTATGGTATATTTGAAAGCCCGGACTGGAAACGGAGTTAGGAGAGTTGAGATGGCGAAGTTCATCTTTATTACGGGCGGTGTTGTATCCAGTTTGGGGAAGGGCATCGCGGCGGCCTCCATCGTG
>JAKAJA010000345.1 GCA_021814085.1 Acidobacteriota bacterium
CTTCGGCCGAAACGGTCACCACGCCCCTGAAGGTTCAGAGTCTGGACGGCAAGAGCGTGGACCTGAATAGGCTCGTCGCCGGCAAGCCGACCCTTCTGATCTTTTGGGCCACCTGGTGCCCCACTTGCCGTGCTGAAGTGCCCGACTTCGCGGGAGCCTACCACCGCTACGCGCCCAAGGGCCTTCAGGTGCTGGCCGTGGACGTGGGCTATAACGATCCCATCCCGGAGGTGAGGCAGTTCGTCAAGGCCCGCGCCTTGCCCTACACGGTTCTCTACGACGCCAACCAGGAAGCCGTGAAAGCCTTTGGCGTTCAGGGCACCCCGACCATCGTGCTGTTGGATCCCTCCGGCAACGTGGTGACGAGGGGCTACTCCGTGGACGAGGAAGCGATCCAAGCGTTGCTCAGCAGGGCATCCTGAAGAGATTTCGGGGAGCAAGGCGGAGCTCCGCGACCAACGAAAGGAGCAATTTTGATGAGTGCATTTTCGGTTCATACCGAGACGACGGCGCCTGAGGGCGCCCGAGAGACGCTCGCAGGTGTTCGCAAGTCCATCGGGTTCGTGCCCAACCTGATGGGGGTGCTGGCGGAGGCTCCCGGGGCCCTTGAAGGATACCTGACCCTGTCCAATCTGTTCGAGTCGAGTTCTTTGAGCCCGGTGGAGCGCAACGTCGTGCTTCTATCGGTGAGCTTTGACAATGGGTGCGACTACTGCATGGCCGCCCACAGCGGTCTGGCGAAGATGCAGGGAGTCCCCGAAGATGTTATCTTGGCCCTCCGTGACGGCAGTCCCATCAAGGAACCCAAGCTTCAGGCGCTGCGTGCCTTCACCGCCTTGATCACTCGGCAGCGAGCCAACCTCCCGGAATCGGAGGTGGAAGGTTTCCTGGCCGCTGGTTTCACACAGCGGCAGGTGCTCGAAGTGATCCTCGGGGTGACCCAGAAGACCCTCTCCAACTATGTCAACCACATCGCCCGCACGCCCCTGGATGGCGCCTTCGCCGCCATGAAGTGGAGCCGGCCAGCCTTGCGCTAGGCGCGCGGCTTCGAAGGGGCGGGTGTCCTCCGCCATCCGCCCGCAGGCCCCGGACGCGATTCGCGTCCGGGGCCCTTGCGCTTTCTGCGCGGGCCCATGCGCCCCGAGGGTCAGTGCGACTGCACCGTGGGCAGGCGGCACGCCTCGCCCGGCGAGATTGGCTCGAAGAGCAGCGCCTGGAGCAGGTTGTCCTGAAAGGTCGGGTTGCGAACGAGCTTCGTGTGGCGTTCGCAGAGGAAGATGGGGCTGGCGTAGGGGAACAGGGTCAGCACCTCACCGCCATGGCCCTTGGGGCGTGAGATGGCTCCCATCAGGCTCGACTTGGTCACCGTACCGTCGCCGGGTTCGAAATAGAGCTGCCACAGATCGGCCCCTTTGGGCGGATGCTTTACCCGGTCCGGAGAGAAGCGGACGACTTCTCGGTCACCGTCCCGCTCCACCAAGAAGGCCCTGGGGGTGGGGGTGCAGTCGCCCCCCATCAGGACAATCTTGACGCCCCCTGGGATGGCGGCGGCCTCCAGCGCACGATGGAACCCAGACGCCTGCTGGAGCAGGCTCCCAAAGGTCTTCCGAAGTCTTTCGAGATAGCGATCCCCATCGTCGACTCCGGCGGCTGGATGGTGGAGCGCATACCGCGAGCGGATGCCCGCCGCCAATTGGGGGTCGAAAATCCCCCACTCCATCCGGCGCCAGGACCGCACATCGTAGAGGTCCATGGCCACGGGATGGCCGTCAGCACCGTACAGGACGGGTACCGAGGGGGAGGGCATCAGTTCATACATGGACGGCAGGGTGGCCAGAACCTCCGGGGGCATGGGGGTGAGCCCCACGCGGTTGCCCTCGATGCACGCGTGCAAAGCAGCCACGGAGCCCAGGCTGGGCGTTCCCAAAAGGACAACCGTGTTCACGTTCTGCGCGCCCGCGAAGTCAGGCTCGGGGTGTGCCTCGCCCCGCACATCGCGGGCGCCGTATAGGAGATAATAACGGACGATGAGCCCGCCCATGGAGTGGGCCACGATGTCCACCTGGAGGTTTGGGTCCCCGTAAAGCGCCTTGATCCGTTGAATCTCCCGTTCAAGGCCGGCGGCGTTCGTGGCGGAGCTATGGCGCCAATCGTAGGGGAAGACGAAGTAGGTCGCTCGCCGGTTGGGAGTGTCGGGGCATTCCGGGGCATACCCGCCCATCTGCTCCAGCACTTTGAGGATCCCGCCGTAGATGTCTACGCCGCCGACCTCCTCCACGAGGCCTGCCGTTTCGAGCCGGTTGGGCTCTGCCGAGTCGATGTTCAGTGCGAGCTTCGAGGCCACATCTCCTCCGAGAAAGCCTTTCATGGTCCCCCAGATGATCTGGCCCAGGCTAGGGTCTTTGAGACGAGTGCCCAGCATCCCGGGGATGACGATCACAGGGCGCCGGCCTTCGCTTTGAATGGCCCATCCCTGATAGAGCCGCGCAAGGTCCGGCTTGCGCTCGGCGGCACAGCCCGCTAAAACGACGAGCAGCGCCAGGGCAAGCCCGCGAGGAAGACCCTTACCTAGTAGTGAGCCCATGAGCGCCCTCCTAAAGAGTGGTCCATCGAACATGTCCGGCGTTACAATGTGCTTGTTTCGCATTATACGGTGCCGACGGGACAAAATGCCTCCCCTCGTGTAACGAACTGGGTCGCGGAAAGACTCACCTGTGCGGACGGCCCCCGCTCAACGGGCAGGTAAGCCAACGGGAGAGCAGATCGGCGCCGCCCAGGAGGATAGTATGTCGAAGAAGCGCATTGACAGGCTGGTGATGTTGTACGACGCCGACTCGGGCGCCTGGGGAGCGGTGGTGGACAGCGCCAGGAAGATGCTCATGCTCAAGGGCTGCCCCCTCTGCTCGATCACCCACGGCGTGGCCGGCGAGAAGACGGCGTGGAAGAGCTGCCGCGATGAGATCGGCGTTCCGGTGGACTATCTGCATCGGGACGAGCTGCGGGGCGAGGCCGCGAGACTGGACCGGGAGGTCGGCCTGCCCTGCGTGCTGGCCGAATCGGAAGGGCAGTTGGTCCCGCTGCTGCGGCCCGAGGTCCTCGACCGGTGCCGGGGGAGCGTGGCGGAGTTCCGGGGCAAGCTCCACTACCACGCCTCGGCCAAGGAACTGGACCTGGGCACGTCTCCTCACCCGGGCCTGGAGCGCTTGGTCCAGGCAGCGAGGAACTAGAGCCATGGCCGAGCAGGGGCCCACCCGAAACAGCTCGCTGGAACGGCATGTCGCGGAGCGCTACGCGGAGGCGGCTCGACGCGTGGAACCTGAGCTTTGCTGCCCCGTGAATTATGATCCCAGGTACCTGAAAGCCATCCCGCAGGAGGTCCTCGATCGGGATTACGGCTGCGGCGACCCCTCGGCCTTTCTCCGTTTGGGGGAGACGGTGCTCGACCTGGGGTCGGGCGGCGGGAAAATCTGCTTCATCG
>JAKAJA010000346.1 GCA_021814085.1 Acidobacteriota bacterium
CATGATGCCGTTGGACACGCGGTCGAGGGTGGTGGGGTCCATGCCCGCCCGGGGAAAGAGGCCCTGGGCCAGAGATTTCAGCTCGTAGCTGTAGATGGGGTTGAAGGGATTCAGGTGCTCCACCATACGCAGCTGGTGGAACTGGGCGCGCTGGGCGAGGAAGGTGCTGGAGAGGGCGATGCCCACGGAGCCGCCCTCGTTGCGCAGGAGGTTGAAGAGGCCCGTGGCCGTCCCCATCTTCTGCGGGGTGATGCGCGTGTAGGCGGCCACCGTGATGGGCACGAAGAGGAAGCCGAGGCCGAAGCCTTGAGCGACCCGCGAGGTCATGAGGTACATGAAACCCACGTCCAGGTTCACGTAGCTCAGGAGCCAGAGGGAGAGTATGTTCAGGGAGACGCCCACGGTCACCAGGAGGCGCGCGTCCACCTTCCCCACGAGCCTGCCCACGATCACCATGGCGAAGAGCGAGGCGATGCCCCCCGGCGAGAGGATGAGCCCCGCCCACGTGGCCGTATAGCCCAGCATGTTCTGCGAGAAGAGGGGCAGCATGACGAAGGACCCGTAGAGCCCGAATCCCAGGAGGAACATGAGCATGGTCCCCGTGGCGAACTCGCGGTTCTTGAAGACGCGGAGGTCCACGAGGGGGTTGTCCGCCGTGAAGGACCGCCAGATGAAGAGGGCGATACCCAGGACGGCCATGGCGGCGAAGCCGTTGATGAAATTGCTCTCGAACCAGTCGTACCGCTCGCCCCGGTTCAAAACCACCTCCAGGCTCCCTAGACCCATGGCGATGAACACGAAGCTGGCGTAATCCACGCGGCCCTCGGGGCGCTTGATGTGCTCGGGATCGCGGATGAAGAGGCTTCCCAGGACGATGGCCAGGATCCCCACGGGGATGTTGATATAAAAGATCCAGGGCCAGCTCCAGGCATCCGTGATGTACCCGCCGAGGGTAGGCCCGATGATGGGGCCGAAGACCACACCGACGCCGAAGATGGCCATGGCCTTGCCGTGCTCCTCCTTGGGGAAGGACTCCAGGAGGATGGCCTGGGACATGGGCACCATGGCGCCCCCCGCCAAGCCCTGGATGACCCGCATGAGGATGAGAAACCACAGGGTGGGCGCCGCCCCCGAGCCGAGGGAGGCCAGGGTGAAGGTGGCCAGGCAGAAGAGGTAGAAGCGCTTCCGGCCGAAGTAGTTCCCCAGGAAGCCCGTGATGGGCAGGATGATGGCGTTGGCCACCAGGTAGGAGGTGATGACCCAGGTGATCTCGTCGACCCCCGCCGAGAAGGTCCCCGCCATGTGGGGCATGGCCACGTTCGCCACGGAGGTGTCCACCACCTCCATGAAGGTGCCGAGCATGGCCGTGAAGGCGATGAGGTATTTGTTCTCCGTGCTGATGGACATGGCATCGACTCCCCGACGGAAAAGTGTAGCGCGGAGAGCCTGCCTTTGAACAGGCGAGACTATGCCTGGAAGATGCCGCGCACCGAGCCGCTTCCCCTGGATCTCCTCTTTTGACACTTCCCTGACCTCTTCCCTCATCGCCTTAACACCTCCTTGACGGCTCCGGCTCTAGATTCGTTCTCGAGAAGCGCAGGATGTGCACCGGTTCCTGCCGGGCCGTGCCAGAAAAGGGAGAACTCCATGAACGTGGTCTTCGCGCTCGGGTCGGTGGTTGTCATGGTCCTGATGGCCTATATCATCTACGTCCTCACCGACCAGAAGAATTTCCAGTGATTCACGCAGGCATCCGGCCGCTCAGAGCCACCAGCAAGGATCACGCGTGTGGATGACAGCGAACACCACGGGATACGGACATGAAGGCAAAGGCACCATCGGCCTTTTCTCTGGAAAGGACGAAAGCATGATGGATCTGCTGATGATCGCCGTGGTGGTCGGGTTTTTCTGGTGTCTGGTCAAGGTCGTGGATTTTCTGGCGCGACTGTGAGGAGGAGGTCATGAACGCCATCTACTACATCGTGGGAGCGATCGTCGCGGCTGCCCTCCTCCTCTACCTCTTCTTCGCCCTGCTCAAACCCGAGGCCCTGCAATGACCGCGAACGCCTGGCTGCAGATCGCGCTCCTCTTTGGCCTGGTGGTGGCCCTGGTGAAACCCCTCGGCTGGTATATGGCGCGCGTCTACGAGGGAAAGCCCTGCGGCCTGGACCGCGTCCTCGGACCCGTGGAGCGCCTCATCTACCGCGCCTGCGGCGTTTCTCCCCAGGAGGAGATGGACTGGAAGACCTACGCCAAGGCCATGCTCCTCTTTAACCTCTTTGGCCTCCTTGCGGTATACGCGCTCCAGCGCCTGCAAGGACTCCTGCCCCTCAACCCGGCCCACCTCGGCGCCGTGGAGGCCGTCTCGGCCTTCAACACGGCCGTCAGTTTCGCCACCAATACCAACTGGCAGGGCTATGCGGGCGAGAACACCATGAGCGACCTGACCCAGATGGCGGGTCTCACGGTGCAGAACTTCCTCTCCGCCGCCAGCGGGATGGCCGTTTTGGTCGCCCTGATCCGCGGCATCGTCCGGAGACGGCAGGACACCATCGGGAACTTCTGGACCGATACGGTGAGGGGCACGCTGTACATCCTCATGCCCTTGTCCCTGATCCTCGCCCTGGCCCTGGTTTCCCAGGGGGTCGTCCAAACCCTGTCTGGACCGCCCTCCGTACCGCTCCTCCAGCCCACGACCTACGAGCGGCCCAAGGCCGACGCGGCCGGCAAGCCCATGCTGGACGCCGCGGGGAAACCGATGACCGAGAATGTGACGGTCGCGGACCAGACCCTCGCGGTGGGACCCATGGCCTCGCAGGAGGCCATCAAGGAACTGGGCACGAACGGCGGCGGATTCGTGAACGTCAATTCGGCCCATCCGTTCGAAAACCCCACCCCCCTCTCGAACCTCCTGGAGATGATCGCCATCCTGGCCATTTCGGCGGGGCTCTGCTTCACTTTCGGCGCCATGGTGGGGGACCGGCGGCAGGGCTGGGCGCTCCTGGCGGCCATGCTGGTTCTCCTGGTTCCGCTGCTGCTCTTCTGCGCGTGGCAGGAGCAGGGCGGCAACCCGGCCCTCTCGCGCCTGGGCGCGGACACGAAGGCGTCTCTGATCCAACCCGGCGGGAACATGGAGGGCAAGGAGGCCCGCTTCGGCATCGCCAACTCGTCCACCTTTGCTTCGGTCACCACAGCCACTTCCTGCGGCGCGGTCAACGCCATGCACGACTCCTTCACCCCCCTCGGCGGCCTGGTGCCCCTCTTCCTTATGCAGCTCGGCGAGGTGGCTTTCGGCGGCGTGGGTTCGGGCCTCTTCGGCATGCTCCTCTTCGTGATCGTGGCCGTCTTCACGGCGGGCCTCATGGTGGGCCGAACGCCCGAATACCTCGGCAAGAAGATCGAGCCCTACGAGATGAAGATGGCCGCGCTGGCGATCCTGGTCATGCCCCTCGTGGTCCTGCTGGCCACGGCCATAGGA
>JAKAJA010000347.1 GCA_021814085.1 Acidobacteriota bacterium
CGTGAAGGCGCTTAAGAGCATCGCCCAGAAGTCCATCGACCTGGCCAGCGACGCGGCGGAGGTCACCAACGCCATCCAGCGCGACAAGGAAGGCGCCGGGTACTTCTCCATGTTCTGCGTGGTCTACGACCGCGACAAGGCGCGCCTGGAGGGCACGGCCAACCGCATCCTCACCGAGGCCCGGGCCAAGAACGCCAAGTTTCTGGTGGAGTCCCGCTTCGCCCGCTTCGCATCCTTCCTATCCAGTCTTCCGGGGCACAGCGGCCTCAACATCCGCCAACTCCTCAACTACCGCCAGGCCAAGATCCTCAACGCCAACTTCGCGGACTTGGCCATGCTCCACAAGGACGACGAGGGAGATCCGGAAGGGCCGGTGGTCTTCGAGACGCCGGAGGGCGGATTCTTCCGCTACCACCCCTTCTCCAAGCGAACCACCTCCTGGAACGTCTATGTGGCGGGCACCACGGGAGCCGGCAAGAGCTTCCTCATGAACCACCTTCTGGCCAACAGTCTGAGCTTCAAGCCCGTGGTCTACATCCTCGACGTGGGCAATTCCTACGACCCGCTCGTGCAGATCGTGCCTGGCTCGGTGAAGGTATCCGTGGACTTCTCCAACCCCGACCTCAAGCTCAACCCCTTTGCCTTCCCGCAGGCACCCCAGCAGGCCGAGCGCGTGACGTTGACCCACCTCATCGAGCACCTCATAACCGGCGGCCAGGCCCAGCTGAGCCAGGGCGACCGCGTGGACCTCATGGACGCCCTCGCCAAGACCCTCGGGGAGTACAAGCCGGAAGACCCGCCCACCCTCGAGGACTACTACCGCGCCCTGGACGGCCTCAGGCCCGAGCTGGCCAAGCCGCTTCGCCTGTGGATCACCGGCGGACCCTACGCTGCCTTTTTCTGCCACAAGCAGGACACCTTCCAGAACGCGGACCTCGTCTATTTCGAGCTGACGGGTTTCGACGACCACCCGGACGTGGGCAGCGCCATCACCTACATGCTCTTCACCAAGATCTTCCAGCGCCTCCAGCGGCAGGACGAGGACCGGAAGAAGATCATCGTCCTGGACGAGTGCTGGAAGTTCCTCATGAACGACACCATGGCGTCCAAGATCAAGGAACTCTACCGCACGATCCGAAAGCACAACGGCTCCATCCAGACCATCACCCAGCACCCCAACGACCTGATCAACTCGCCGCACCGCGACGCAATCCTCGCCAACACGAGCTTCCTCTTCATGCTGGAGCAGAAGGGCGTGGGGACCGAGGCGCGGGACGCCTTCGGGCTGAACCCGCGCGAACACTACGTCATGCAGCAGGTGCGCATGAAGAAGGGCCAGTACAGCGAGCTGTTCTTCAAGGGGCCGTACAAGCGCCAGGTCCGGGTGCTGGCCGACCCCTACAGCTACGTGCTCTACACCACGGACCCGGACGAAAAGGTCCAGCGCGCAAAGCTCGCGGAGCGGCTCGGGAGTCTTCAGAAGGCCGTGGACGCGATAGCGGAAGGCAATGTTCCGGAACCGATTGCGAAAGGAGGGAGGAACCATGGTGCGTAAGGCAGCAAGTCTTATCCTGGTGGCGGTCTTCCTGTGCCTGGGGCTCACACCCCTCGTAACCCCGGCGCAGATCCCCGTCACCGACGTGGCCCACATCGCGCTGAACCAAATGGGCTGGACGGCCACCCTGACGCAGTGGGTGAGCCAGCTCAGCTACATGCTCCAGCAGTACCAGCAGCTCGTGCAGACCTACGTCTGGGCCAAGCACGTGGCCGAGACGCTCCAGCACCCGGACCTCTTCACCATCCTCTCCATCTTCGCCGTGGTGGACAGCGCAACCCTCACGAAGATCGACAGCGTGGGGGACTTCCGGCACATGGTGGAGGGCTCGATGTCCTACGGCGCCAACCTGGGCCATCTCTACGAGCGCATCTACGGGGAGGCCCTGGACCTTGGCCACATGGCCCCCCGGGGCCCGGAGGACTGGGGCGCCGCGGCCGGGCGCATGAACACCATGATCCAGAACGCCGACGCGGCGGTCCTGGAGACTTTTGCTCTCGTGTCCCAGGTGAACAAGTCCCTTTCGGACATTGACGCCAGAGGCACCTACTCCCAGCTCCGCACCCAAATTCAGAGCACGGGCGCGACCCCGCACCAGACCGCGCAGGCGGGCGCCATGAGTTCCCTCTACGCGGCCCAGAGCGTGGACAAGAACACCCAGGTCCTTGCCGCCATGGCCGCCATGCAGGCCCAGCAGATGGCGCAGCAGGAGGCGTACGCCAAGCGGGCCATCCAGGACAACCAGAAGGAGAACGACTACATCCAGGGCTGCATCCAGTATCTCCAAAGCCACCCTTACTCGCCCAGCCCGTGGAACTGACAAGGAGTCTTCCGATGCGCAGAATTACTGGTTTCGCCTTCCTAGCCCTCGTTCTGGCCTGCGGGCCCTCCCGCACCCTCAACTCGGTGGTGGCCACCACCTTGGTCGAGGGTTATCTCAAGCCTTACCCCGTCTCAGGCATCACCCTTGAAAGCCTCACGGAGACGCAGCCGCCCTTGCCAAAGGCCTTCGTCGCCGTCGTCTCTTTCACCATTTCCTTAGACGATGGCCAGAAGGTGCCCTTCAAGGGCCAGCCCGTCTACATCACCTTCAACGAGGCTACCCGCGCCTTCGAGGTGAACCGCCAGCTCAGCACCGTGGCTCAGTCCGTTGATGGGGCCATCGGCCTCCACAAGACGGGCCAATACCTCAAGAGCCATCCCTACGACCCGTCACCCTGGCAAAAACACTAGGCGGACCCCATGAACCCCACCCAGACCCCCCTGAACGCGATCTTCAACTACCAGGGCGGCATGGCGGCGCTCGACGCCCTCATGGGGACTTTCGGGACCGCCATCTCCGGCCCTTTGGGTTCCCTCACCGTGAGCCTCTTCCTAGTGAGCCTCCTATGGGTGTGGGTAAAGAACAAGTTCGACACCTGGTCGTTCTGGGAGCTGTTTCTCCGCCTCTTCGTGACCGCCGCCGGGCTTGCCTCCTGGCACACCGTCTTCTTCTTTGTGGATGACGGCCTGTCGCAGGTCACGACCCTATTCGGCCACGCGGAGCCCAACACCCAGATCATGGACATCCTCCTCACACCCTTCGCCAACATCACGAGCGTGACCTTCTCTCTCCTCCAGATCGGCAGCAGCGCTCCGGTTTTCCAGCTCATCGGGCTCGTGCTCTTCTTCATCGCCTGGGCCATGTACAACCTCAACGTCGTCGGGGCCTTCTTCACAACCATGCTCCTCTACCTCATCGGCCCGCTGTTTCTCGCCAGCTTCGTCTTCGAGCCTCTGCACGACATCTGGATGCGATGGGTCCGGTTCTATCTGACGGTAAAGGTCTGGATGCTTGTACTCAACGCTTTCATCTATATGGTGGACACCTTCATGGCCGCCAACATGAACACCGATTGGGGCCAGGTCAACGAGAT
>JAKAJA010000348.1 GCA_021814085.1 Acidobacteriota bacterium
AGCTGGTATTTCAGAGACGAACTTCCACAATTTACGGTCAGGGTTTTCATGAGGTTCTCCTAGAAAGACGGGAGCAGGGAGAAGGGGAGCAGGGAGCAGGAAAGTCTCTCGGCCCCGCTATCTCCCCGTTTCCGGTTACCTGGCTGCACAATTTCTTCCTCGTTGGGGACGGGAGCAGGGAGAGGGGGAGCGGGAAGCAGAAGAACCTTCTTGGTCCTCCCCGCTCCCTGCTTCCTGCTCCCGTCTCCTCACCCGATCGCCTGGGCGGCGGTGAGGGTGGCCACGTCCACGATATCCTGGACGGAGCACCCCCGGGAGAGGTCGTTGGCGGGCTTGGCGAGCCCCTGCAACGCGGGCCCGATGGCCTGGGCTCCGCCGAGGCGTTCCACGGCTTTGTAGCAGATGTTCCCCGCATTCAGGTCGGGGAAGATGAGGACGTTGGCCTTGCCCGCCACGGCGCTCCCCGGGGCCTTGCGCTGCCCGATGGCGGGGACGAGGGCGGCGTCGAGTTGCATCTCGCCGTCGATGGTCAGGTCGGGGCGCCTCTCCTTCACGATGGCCAGGGCTTTGAGGACCTTGTCCAGGTTCTCGTGTTTGGCGCTCCCCTTGGTGGAGAAGGTGAGCATGGCGATCCGGGGCTCCATGTCGCAGAAAGCCTTGGCGCTCGCGGCGGAGGCGATGGCGATGTCCGCCAGCTGATTCTCGTCGGGGAAGGGGAGGACGGCGCAGTCGGCGAAGATCATGAGGCCGTCCTGGCCGAAGGCCGGATTGGGGTGGGCCATGATGAAGCAGGAGGATAGGGTCTTGATCCCCGGGGCCGTGCCCAGGATGTGCAGGGCCGCCTTCACCACGAGGCCCGTGGTGTTATACGAGCCACTCACGCACCCGTCGGCCAGGCCCTTGCGGACCATCATGTCCCCGAAGAAGACGTTGTCCCTCACGGCCTTGGCGGCGTCTTCCTCGGAGCAGCCCTTGGCCTTGCGGAGGGAGAAGTACTCCTGCCCGAAACCGTCCAGCCACTCCGACTTGGAATGGTCGAGGACGTTCACCTTCGCCAGGGCGGAGCGATCGTCGCCCAGGGCGTCCTTCACCTGCTGCTCCGTGGCCAGAAGGGTCACATCGGCCCAGCCCTCGGAGGCCGCCTGGGCGGCCGCTTTTACCATCCTCGGGTCCATGCCCTCCGACAGCACGATGCGCTTGCGCGCCTTTCCGACTCGCTCCCTCATCCGATCCATGAGATTCATGGCTTAACTCCCGCCCGCCGCATGTGGGGTCGCGGAGGACTTGCGCCGAACGCTGGACGGCCTGCGGCCTTCCGGCACGGACGCCTTACGTGACGGTCGGTTTTGGCCGCTGTCCCCCCCACAGGAACGGTCGGCCTCGCTCAAGGCCCCGACGGGGCGGCGAGCCAGGACGAGTGTACGCCCGGGAGGAGGCATTGCGATGAGGTGATGGGCTGTCCAGTCTCCCAGTGGGCGAAAGGACGCACCCTCAAGAGAGAGTCGGCTGGGTTATAATGCCCGACCGGAACGGAGAAGCCATGGAATCGAATGGACGGTGGGTGTGGATCGGGGGCGAGGCGTCACCGGTGGCGCCCTCGGCGGGGCGCATCGCCGCCACGGACCATGCCTATCTCTACGGGAGCGGCATCTACGAGACCCTTCGTACCTACCATGCCCGCCCCTTCGCGCTGGACGAGCACCTCAAACGCCTGTGCGCGGGAACGGCGAGGGTGGGATGGCCCACCCTCCCCGTCGGTGAGATGGCTAAGGTCCTCCGGGGCCTGGCGGCCCTGCGGGCCCCCGAAGAATCGTACCTCCGCCTGGCCGTGAGCCCCGGTCACCAGTTCCCCGGGTGGAGCGAGCCCCTCCAGGGCCCGGCCGCCTGGTGCGCCTATGCAGGGCCGCTCAACCCCTACGTTTCAGCCGTCTATGAGCGCGGCGTGCGCTGCATCCTCGCATCGAGGCCCCGGTGGAACCCCGGCTCGTTCGTCCCCGCGGTGAAGTTCGCCGGGAACCCCGAGTTGCAGATCGCCAAGCGCGAGGCCGACGCGGCGGGGGCGTACGAGGCCCTCCTCCTGAACCCCGATGGCCGATTGGCGGAGGGCGCCAGCAGCAGCGTATTCCTCGTGAAGGGGAAGCAGGTCGTGACCCCCGATCTCGCCTCCGGAATCCTCGACGGCGTGACCCGCGCCGTGGTTCTCCACCTGTGCGCCAAGGCGGGCCTTGAAGCGGAGGAGCGGCCGGTCTTGCCCGAGGAACTCCACGAGGCGGAGGAGGTCTTCCTCGCCTCCACGCTGAAAGAGGTGGCTCCCGTGGTCCAGATCGCGAGACGTCCCGTGGGAGAGGGCACCCCGGGGGTCATCGCCGACAGGCTCCTGGGCCTCTTCCAGGAGTACGCCCTGGAGAGCACGCGAGAGTAGACTGGTCTTCATGGGAAGATCCATCCCGCCGGTCCGGGAGGTGAACCATTCCGCGGAAGCCATCACACAGGAGCGCGACATGAGCACCAACATCATCCGGCGAATCCTCATCCTCATGGCGGCGGCCTGCCTCGCGGCGCTGCCCGCGCTCCACCTTCTGGCCGGGCCCCTCGATGACACGGAGCCCACCCCCCCCGAGCTCAAGTTCGGGGTCGCCTCTAACCCATCGCCCCTCGCTAGCCCGGGGAAGGGGATCGTCGTGGTGAAAATCGCCGTCCCTACGGGATTCCACATCTTCTCCGATGAGACCATTGACCTGAAGATGCCGCCGCTGAAGGGCGTGACCTGGGGGAAGCCACGGGTCCCCGCAGGCAAGATGGAGGAGGACCGGCCCGTCCTCCGGGGGACCGTTCGCCTGGAGGTTCCCGTGGAGGTTTCTCCGGGTGTTCAAGGCCCGCTCAAGGGGACGCTGAACGTTCACTGGCAAGCGTGCCAGGAGTTCGGAAATAAGGTCTGCTTCCTCCCCCTGAGGGATCAGGTTCCCTTCGAACTGGCGCTCAAGGCGGAAACCCCCGCACGGCAGCCCCAGCAGCCGACAGTGCAGGCGGGGTCCGCCGCGCCGAATGCGACCACCCCCTTGGGCCCGGACGTCGTTCCCGTCCCCGAGCCGGGCAAGGCGCCGCCGGCCACAGCCGCCGCACCGAAGGAAGAAGGGTACGAGGCGAAGTTTGCCAAGGCGGCGAAAGAGAACGTTCCCCTCGCCTTGCTCCTGGCTTTCCTCTTCGGCGTCCTGTCCAGCCTCACCCCCTGCGTCTACCCCGTCATCCCCATCACCGTGGCCTACATCGGCTCACGCTCGGAGGGGAAGGGACGATCGGCAGGGTTCTTCCTCTCCCTCGCCTTCGTCGCGGGCCTAGCCATGGTCTACGCCACCCTGGGGGCCGTTTCGGCAAAGGCGGGACAGGCCTTCGGAGCCCTCACGCAGACGCCCTGGGTGGGCCTGCCCATCGCGGCCCTCTTCTTCGTCCTTTCCCTGAGCATG
>JAKAJA010000008.1 GCA_021814085.1 Acidobacteriota bacterium
CCGGTCAGCGATCGTCAAGGGCGGGATCATGGGGGTCTTTGGGCTCGCAGTCCTCGGACAGGCGGCCTACAAGGCATGGGTTCCCCATCCCCCGAGCTTCGAAGCCATGGGCCTCATGGGGCTGGCGGCGCTCTCCGCCAACGCCAGTTGCCTCGGCCTGCTCTGGCGGCACAGGTCCGACGACATCAACATGCATTCGGTCTGGCTCTGTTCGAGAAACGACATCGTCGCGAACGCGTCGGTTCTGATCGCCGCCGGATGCGTTTGGTTCTGGCGATCCGGCTGGCCTGATATCATTATCGGGGTGGCATTGGCGGTGTTCATTCTGCGTTCGGCGTTTCGGGTCCTCCGGCGGGCCCGGTCGGAGCTGGACGCCACCGCCCCGGCCCTGTAGGAATTATGGTCGACAATCCCAAGGAGACTGAAAATCGATTTTCCACCGTCGCGCCCGCCTTGCTGGCGGCGACCCTCTTCGGGGCCACGGCGCCGCTGTGCAAGCTGCTTCTGGGCGATGCGGCCCCGCTCCCGCTCGCGGCTCTTCTTTATCTGGGCTCGGGTGTAGGCCTGGCGGCGTGGCTGGCACTCCGCCGCATCGCCGGCGGCTTCCGAAGCAGGGGGCAGGCATTTGGAGGCAAGGGCTGGCTCACGCTGGGCGGGGCCGTTGCCGTAGGTGGCGTGCTGGCACCCGTCCTTTTCCTCGTGGGGCTCTCCCATTCCGCGGCATCCACGGCATCGCTCCTGCTGAACCTCGAAATGGTCTTTTCGGCCTTGCTCGCATGGATGCTCTTCCGTGAGGGTTTTGAGGGCCGAGTGGCCTGGGGGCTCGCGGTTATTCTTGGCGGGTGCCTCCTCCTTGCCTGGCCGGGAAGCGGTTTCTCTGGGTGGGGCATGGGCGTCCTGCCCATCGCAGGCGCCTGTATCTGCTGGGCGCTGGACAACAATCTCACCCAGCGCCTTGCGGACAAGGATCCAGTTCTGATTGCCGCCATCAAGGGGTTGGTGGGAGGGACCGTGAACGCGTCGCTGGCCGTTGCGCTGGGGCAAACCTTCCCATCCGCTGTGCCGTTCCTGGCCGCCCTCTGCGTCGGACTGTGCGGGTACGGAGTCAGCCTGGTCCTGTTCGTCGTATCGCTGGGCCGCATCGGGACGGCGAGGACCATCGGTGTTTTCGCGACCGCGCCGTTTGTGGGCGCGTGCCTATCGCTTCTGCTGTTGGGCGAAGCTCCAAGCCTGAGCCTCTTCCTTGCGGCGATGGTATTGGTGGTGGGGCTGATCATCGCCCTCGGCGGACACCACGCTCACGGACATGTTCACGAGGCAGCGGTTCACGCGCATCGCCATCACCACGACGAGTACCATCAGCACCACCATGCCGGTTCCGAGGCTGACGACGAGCCGCACCGCCACACTCATAGCCACGACCCTCTGGAGCACACCCATCCTCACTATCCTGACACCCACCACCGGCATGGGCACTGACGGGGAGCCGTCGGCACCCTCCCGCTGCTAAAGGAGTCTATAGGGCGCCCTCGCGCTTCTCCCCCGTGCTGATACGGATCGCGTTTTCCACGGGCAGGATGAAGATCTTCCCGTCACCGGCCCGCCCCGTGTGCGCAGCCGCTTGGATGGCGCCGCAGACCAGCTCGGCGGCGCCATCTTCCACGACGATCTCCAGGCGCACTTTGGGGAAGGTGGTCCCCAGCCCTCTCTCGGGGTTCTGTTTGAGCCTTCCGCGGCCAAAGCCGCGCACCAATTCGAAGGTTGCCCCCGAGACGGCTTCCATCTGGTGGAGGGCATCCATGACCCGGCCCTCCATGAAAGGCTGAATGTAAGCGATGAGCATTTTCATCTGCAGACTCCTTCCACCGGGACGGGTGTCATCAGGCGGGCTGACGCACGCGTTCCACCCGAGATTCGATCGCGAAATAGAGCACTGGGACCACCAGGAGTGTCAGGAGCGTCGAGCTGACGATGCCGCCCATGACGATGACCGCGAGGGGCTTCTGGATGTCGGCGCCTGATCCGGTCGCGACGACCATGGGGAGCATCCCCATGAAGCTCACGAGCGCGGTCATGAACAGCGGCTTGAATCGCAGGCGGCACCCCTCCACCACTGTCTCGCCCAATGACCGTCCCTGCTCCCGCAGCTGCTTGAAGAAGGCCACCAGGACCACGCCGTTCTGTACGGCGATACCCAGCAATACGATAAACGCCACGGCGGCAGAGACCGAGAGCGTCATCCGGAAGAGAAGGGCTGCTACGACCCCTCCGACGAGGGCGAAGGGGAGGTTGAGGATCACCAGGAGGGCATTTCTGGCCGTCCCCAGCGCCGAGTAGAGCAGGAAGAGTATCAGGAGCAGGACGATGGGCACCACGATCGCGAGCTGGCGCATGGCCCGCTGCTGGTTCTCGAACTGACCGCCGTACTCCACGAAGTACCCGGCGGGCAGCGCGCGGACCGCCGGCTCCAGCCGCTGACGGACCTCTTGGACGAACCCCCCGAGGTCCCTGCCGCGGATGTTGGTCTCCACGACGACCCGCCGCATCCCGCGTTCGCGGCTCACCTGCATGGGGCCCTCTGCCACCCGGATCGTGGCCACCTGGCCCAGCGGGACCCGCTCGCCGCCCGGCGCGGGGATCAACAGGCCGGACAGGGCTGCCAGGTCAGCGCGGGCACTCTCCGGAAAGCGCACCACAATGTCGAACCGCCTGTCTCCCTCGACGAAGCGCCCCACTTCCTTCCCCGCGTACGCCGCTTCGAGGAGCTCATTCACGGAGCCGACCCTGATCCCATGACGGGCCAGCGCCTCCGTGTTCAAGGTGACCTGGACTTCTGCCATCCCCGAGACCTGCTCGACCTTCAGGTCGCGCGCCCCGCGGACCGCACCGATGTCGGCGGCGGCCTTGTCCGCGAAAGATTTCAGGACGGCCAAGTCCGGACCGAAGACCTTGACGGCGAGGTCGCTCTTGACCCCCGAGATCAGCTCGTTGACGCGCAGGGAGATGGGCTGGGAGAAGGACATCCTAATGCCCGGAATCTGGGAGAGGTCCTTGTTCAGGGCCTCCACCAGTTCCGCCTTGTCGCGTCCCGTCTTCCACTGCTTTCGGGGTTTCAGCATGACAAACACGTCGGTCTGCTCGGGGCCCATGGGGTCCTCCGAGATCTCGGCCCGGCCGGTCTTGCTGACGACGGTGGCCACCTCCGGGAACTTCAGGATGCGCCTCTCCAGCATCGTCCCGACAGCAACGGACCCATCGAGAGAGGCGTTCGGGAGCCTCACCACGTTGATGGCGATGGAGCCTTCGTCGAGGGGCGGCATGAACTCGGTGCCGAGGAAGGGCACGAGGGTCAGAGAGAGGACCAGGACCACCGACGCGATCCCGACCGTCATCTTCGGGTGTCCCATGGCCCGCTGGAGGAGCAGGAGGTAGCCCTCCCGAAATCGCCGGACCGGTCGGAATTCTCGCTCCTCGGCCTGTCGGAGGAGAACTGCGGAGAGCGCCGGGACCACGATCATCGCCACGCCGATGGAGACCAGGAGGCAGACGAGGAGCGTCAGGGCGAGGGGGGTGAACATCTTCCCTTCGAGCCCCTGGAGCGTGAAGAGGGGGACCAAGACGAGGGCGATGATGAGGACGGAGAAGCTGACCGGCCTCGCCACCTCGGCCATCGCCTCGACCAGGATGAACCCCTTCTGGGACGCGTCGCGGTTTTCGGCGAGGTGGCGCCGCACATTCTCCGCAACGACGATGGAGGCGTCCACCACCATCCCCACTGAGAACGCCATGCCCCCGAGGGTCATCAGGTTCGCCGAGAGGCCCAGGGCGCTCATCACGATGAAGCTCACCAAGAACGTGATTGGAAGGGAAGACACGACGATGACGGCCGTGCGGAACTCCGCGAGGAAGAGGAAGAGCACCAGGATGACGAGGAGGCCCCCTTCACGCAGGCAGTTCATCACGGTTTCGATGCACGCCTCGATGAGGGCCGTCCGGTCGTAGAACACGTCGAGGCGCAGCCCCTTCGGCAGGCTCTTCTGGAGCTGTGCGGCGGCCTCCTTCACCGCCGAGACGACGGTCTTGGAGTTCTCTCCCCGCAGCATGATGGCCATGCCGCAGACGGTCTCCCCTTTGCCGTCGCGGGTCACGGCGCCCTGTCGGGCCTGGGGTCCGATTTGAATCTCGGCCAGGTCGCGCAAGAACACCGGGGCCCCGTCCTTCGCCCTCAGCGGCACGGCCCCCACATCCTCGATGTTCTGGAAAAGGCCGATGCCGCGGATGTACATCTGCTCCCACCCCTTGAGGATGTAGCCCGCGCCGGCATTTGAGTTGCTCTCCTCGATGGCCTCCACCACGTCTCGGAGCGTTAGGCCGTACTTGACCAGGCGCTCTGGCAGAACCACGACCTGGTACTGCTTGACTTCCCCTCCGAAGCTGTTCACCTCGGTGACACCTGGGACATTTCTCAGCCTCGGGGTGACGAGCCAGGTCTGGAGGCTCCGCTTCTCCATTGGGGAGAACCCCTCGCCCTCCAGCGTGTATTGGAAGATCTCTCCGAGACCGGTGCTGAGAGGACCCAGCTCGGGTTCCACACCCGGGGGCAGCCCCTCTTTGGCCCCCTGAAGCCGCTCGAAGACCACCTGGCGTGTAAAGTACGCGTCCACCCCGTCCTGGAAGACGATGACCACCTGCGAGAGGCCCGCCCTGGAGATCGACCGGACCTGGAGGACCTTGGGCAGGCCCCCCATGACCAGTTCGATGGGGTAGGTGACCCTCTGTTCGACATCGAGGGCGGAAAGCCCGGGGGCCTTGGTAAGGACCATCACCTGGACGTTCGTGACGTCCGGAAATGCGTCGACCGGGAGCCGGACCCACGCCAGCACGCCGAGGGCCGCCGCGAGCGCCGTGCAGAAAAGGACGGGCCATCGCCTTCGGAGAATCCACTCGAAGAATGTGTTCATCGCGTCCTCCTCAGTCCGCGCAGCCTGCGCCCATTTTCGAGCGCAGGACATCCGACTTGAGGAGGAACGCGCCCTTCGCGACGACGGTATCCCCGGACGAGACCCCCGAGAGCACTTCGACCCAGCCTCCCTCCTTCTTGCCCAACTTGAGTGGCCGGCGGATGTAGTAGGGCCCCTCCAGGCGGACGAAGGCGAAGGAGCGGCCCTCGTCCTCGAGGATGGATTCCTCTGGCAGCGCGAGCCCCCCTGCGACCTCGAGCAGGAGGCGGACCCTCGCAAACATCCCCGCACGCAGGAGGTTGTCCGGGTTGTCCACGACGACCCGGGCCATCGCCGTCCGCGTGACCTCGTCCAGCGTCCCCCCGATCTTCTCCACGGTCCCCTTGAAAACCCGCCCGGGATAAGCGGCGAGGGTGACATCGGCCCCGACGGGGGCACCGGGTGGCGCGCTCAGGATCGCAGCGAGCTCTCGCTCGTAGAGGGTGGTCTGGGCCCAGACCTTGGCTGTGTCCGCAAGGAGGAGGGCTCTGTCGCCGGGTTGGACGAGCGCTCCCAGACTGAGCGCCCGCTCGAGGACGGTCCCGGAAAAGGGCGCCCGCACGGGCATGAGCCCGGAGGTGTCGGCTCCGGCGGCCAGAGAGTCCAGCGCCGCGTCTGACAGGCCCATGCTCGCGAGTGTGCTCGCCGCGGCCCGGTGCTCTGCTTCGGCCATGCGGAGCGCCGCCTGGGCTTCGAGGAGGTCCCGCTTGGGGCAGATCCCTTTGGCGAAGAGCTCCGACTCACGCTGTTCGGTGGCGCGGGCGAGGTCCAGCGCAGAGGCCGCCCGCGTGTGGTCGGCCTTCGCTTGACGGAACTCGGCGCTGTCCACCTCGTACAGGACTTGCCCCTTGGCGACCCGCCCACCGAGGTCGACGTGAATGACCCGGACCGTGCCGGCCGCCACCGGGCTCACGTAGACCGAGCGCTCTTCATCCGAGCGGATTTCCGCGTTGAGATCTGTTCCGCCCCTCACGGCCCGAGAGCCCACCTCGACGACCTCAATGGTGCCGCTCTTTGCGGGGTCGAGGAGGTCCGATGGCACCTTGACCACCCCGACCTGATACCGGCACTCGTCGCAGGTGTATGTGGGCATCTTGTGCTCGCAGACATCGGTTTTGAGTTCAACGACAGATCTGTCCAAGTCCGATTGCTTTGGGACGGCAACCGTCTCTGCTGTTTCTCGTGAACGGGGCGTGGATCCGACGGGGGCCGAATTGCCGCCACACCCCAAGAGGAGGGAGACCAGCAGGAGCGTGAGCGCGAGCGGATCCAGGGCCTTGGTCCACAATCTGATATTCATGGGGTGGCTCCCTCGGTTAGGGTTGGGTCGTTGACGGAGAGGCGGTCCATGTCCGCCTTCGCTAGGTTAAGGCGGACGACGGCGTCCACGAAGCGCAGCCTGAGGCTGGCCAGGGAGCGGCGAGCCTCCAGGAGGTCCAAGAGACGGAACTTTCCTCTCAGGTATCCCTCGTTGACAGCGGAGTACACCTGCTCGGCCTTCGGAAGGACGCGCTCGCGCAGTGAAGCGACCTCGTCTGCGGATCGTCGAAGCGACGACCGGGTCGTGGCAACCAACGCCCGAAGTCGGATCTCCTCTGCGCGCATCTCCAACTGGCCCTGATCCAGCCTCGCAGAGGCCTCTATGATCCCCCCGCGGTTCCGGTTGAAAAGGGGTATCGGAATCGCGACCCCGGCGAAATAGGCTTTCTCCTGAGTGGTCGTGTAACGCTTCATGCCGACGGAGAACGTGGGATCCGGGATCGCTTCCCGCCTTGCCCGTTGGAGAGACGCTTCCAGCCGCCGCGTCTCTGCCGATAGGCGCGCGAGGTCCGGAAGGCGCTGGAGTGTCAGGAGAACGGCCTCCTCATCGGGGACAGCGACCTCTTCTGCCAGCGTCCCTTCGGCGCGTTCGAAATGGACGCTGCTCATGCCGAGTGTCCGTGCCAGCGTGCTCTTCGCGGTGGCGAGGTCCTGGAGGGCGCCCTGGTAGTCGATTGCCGCCAGGTCTTGTTCGTTCTGGGCCCGGACCGCCTCGATGGGGGAAGCCTCCCCCGCCTCGACGAGGGCCTGGACTACACGGGCCATCTCTTGCGCCGTGTCGAGGTTCTCCGTGGCGATCCGCTCCCGCTCCTGTGCGCCGAGCAATTCCGCGAACTGACGCTCGACCCCCGTCAGGACGTCCAGCCGCACTTGGCGGTACCGCTCCACAGCGGCAGCGCTGGCCGAGTCAGCCGCCGCGATTTCGGCCTGACGCTTCCCGCTTAACCTGACGGTCTGGGTCAGGGCAAGCGCCTCCTGTGGGGCACGCTGGTCCATCGGGAGACTCCCCCCGAAATCGTCTCGGCTCACCTCGAGGCCCGGGTTGAGCAGGGTCCTCGCCTGGCGGGTCCCACCCTGACTCGCCCTCCATCCTGCCTCCGCGGCCTTGAGTTCGGGGTTGGAATTGAGGGCTTCCGCCCTGGCCTGAGGCAGAGTGAGTGCCGGGAACTCGAGCGGGGGTTCCGGTGCCTGCTGCGCCATCAGGGATACAGCCAGCATTGAGAGGGTTGGGAACAGAAAGGGACTCTTCATCAACCGCATTCGCGCTCTCCTGAAGTTACTTCCGACGGCGGGCAGCGCTTCGCCCGGGGCCTTCAGAGACACTCGTACTGGGAGGAGTGAGAACTAGACTAGGAGAGTCGTTCGGAGCTGGTAGGGTGTGTGGCTGTGGCGCGGGCTGCTTCGTGTGAGGGTCCGGATGGAGCTCGCCGGGCTTGGGGCGGTCGGCAGTTCAACCCGCCAAGCGGCCTGGGTGACCGAAGGGCACGGAGCCAAGACTGAGAAAGCACGGGGGGGGGTGCTACACTGAAGGAGAGAGTCCGTGCAAGAATCCGCGTCAACCTCACTCACTTGGGGAGACAGCCCAGAATCCGGGGCGACGCCGGTATCGAGTATCCTCTTGATTGTGGACACGGCAGAGGGGGCGCACACTCCCCGCAAGATTGAGCAACAACTCGAGAGGACGCTCTCAACCGCGACGTGACCTTCGGGGCCGGTACACCACATCCGTGGGGCGGCTCCGCCCCAAATGCTGAGGGCCAGCAACAGCCAAAGACCGAATGAAAAGAGCAAACCGCGTTTCATGCTCAATCTACCCCAAAGCATGTAACGCTACCCCAATTGGATCCCTCTTGCAAGTCCCGAGTAGGTGGTTCGGGTATGCGCCACGGAATGCCTGGGCGCAGGGCCACAGTGCGGCCCTGGGCCTTAAACCTTGCCTGCGCCGGGTCTGTTGGACCGTTATAGCGCGTCGTTAAGGCGGGGCTCGGAGTGACGCTGCGAGTGTTTGCTCAGCAACTGCGGGATAATGGCGGCAGGAGGTCCGCGCGAAATGGAAGACGATCTTTCCCCCTGCATCCAGGTAACCATCGTCTTCACTGATGGCTGCGAGCACACGCCGCCCACCAGGGCGCTTGTGGAACAGGTGGCAGCGGAACTTTCCCTGTCCATCCGGCTCAAAATGGTCCGCGTCACCACACCAGACGAAGCCCAAAGGTACCGGATGCACGGCAGCCCCACCGTGCTCGTGGGTGGCCAGGATATCGACCCCGCCATGTGGAGCCGGACGGACTACGGTTTCACCTGAAGGCTCTACGGGGCATCGGGCATGCCCTCCAAACAGCTCATTGTCGCGGCCCTTGCTGGCGCTGTACCGGGATGAACCTGGAGGTGGCCCCCCGGCCGGAGAGGGAGCCGGGAGCTGTCATGGCCTTCGTCCAGCCTGTTTATCCACAACGGCACCCGCCGGTGAAGTTGGGCCGGCCTGCGGAGCGAGCCAAATCCCATCCCTCCTTGCCGATGAAAGCAGAGAGCACGAGAGCCGCGGCTGCGTCCACCCACCAGAGCGTGGGGATGAGCCAGTAGACCAGGCTCCCCAGGAAGAGGACGGCGGAAAGCTTCATGCAGGCCAAGCTGCAGCGCGCGTCCCCTTCCAGCGTCCGGCTGTCCATGGCTTTGGCCGCCCGCACCTTGCTGCCCCAGAGCCAGTACATAAAGCTCAGGCTCAGTAGGGAGATGATCAGCCCCGGGGCAGTCGTCTCCGGATGCTTGCGCTCGGCCCATTGGAGAATCGCTCCCGCTGCGGTTCCGAGGGAGAGCAGGACGAAAAGGACCGCGATGCCCCTGGCCGCCAATCGCTCGCGGCGGATCCGGGTGTCTCGGCAGCCGGTGCCGTCATCCAGGAGGCGCCACAGCACCAGGAACGCGGACCCCACCTCGATGAAACTGTCGGCGCCGAAACCGAAGAGGGCCACGGAATCGCCGCTCCAGCCGAAAGCCATGGACACCAAACCCTCGGCGACGTTGTAGGTGATCGAGAATGCGGCAAGGCTGCGGGCAAAATCCGTCCAAGCCTGGCAAGGCGCCGACGGCCCCGGGGAAGTCATCCGCATCCTAGACTTTCCTCTCATCCTCCGGCCTGATGTTCACGGGCTTCTCGCCGCACGAGCCGGAACAACCGCCGCAGCAGGAGCCGGGAGACTGGGATGAGAAGCCCCGGAGTGTCTTCCGGACGAGGAAGATCGCTGCCAAGGCCACCAGTAGAATAGCGGTCCAGCCTTGTGGCGTCACCACGGGCTCCTTACTGAAATCCTAACATCCTGCCAACGACGACGAGCAACCAGGAAAGCAGCCACCCCAGCGCAAGCCCATAGGCCACCGAAAAGCCGGTCCATGCCCAGCTCCGGGTCTCCTTCAAGGTCATTCCGACCGTGCCGAGGCACGGCGTGTAGATCAAGATGAAGACCAGGAATGCCAGCGCGGTCAGGGGGGTGAGCCCCGAACGCACTCGGAGGGTCTTCTGGAGGGGGCTCAGCCCTTCCTCCTTGCCGGGACTCTCGGTCCGCGACTGGTACACGACCCCGAGGGTCCCCACGACGATCTCCTTTGCGGCGAAGCCCGCAGTGAGGGCCACACCGTCTTTCCAGGCTTCCGCCCGCCTGTGGCCGGGGTCGAGGATCGGCGCGAACAGCGGCTGCAGGACCTTCCCGAAGCGGGCCGCCAGACTGCTGTTCATGATCCGGCTCTGGTGCGCCAGATCCAACTCCTCGATCCGCTCTGCTTCTTGCTCCGCGGGGAGCTTCTGGGCGAGGACGGCCTCCACGGAGCGTTGGTGCTCAGCGCTCCAGGCCTGGTTTGCGATTCCCGGGTAGTGGGAGAGGAACCAGATGAGCACGGCGCCCGCGAAAATGACCGTGCCCGCCCGTACCAGGAAGACCCGGCCCTTTTCCCACATGTGAATGGCCGTCGTCCGGAGCATGGGCATGCGGTAGGGAGGCAGCTCCATCACGAAGGGGGCGACGGCGCTCCGGAAGAGGGTCATTCTCAAAGCTTTGCCCATGAGCATGGCCAGTGTGAAGCCCAGGACGTGCAGCCCGATGATCACGAAGGCCGCATGAAGGGGCGCGAAGAAAGCGCCGGCCACGCAGATGTAGACCTGGAGCCGGGCGGAGCAGGAGATGAGGGGCGCCACAAGGATCGTGATGAGCCGGTCGCTCCTCGACTCGATGGTCCGGGTGGCCTGGATGCACGGGGTGTTGCAGCCCGTCCCCATGACGAGCGGGATGAAGCTCTTACCGTGGAGGCCCATGAGGTGCATGAGGCGGTCCATGATGAAGGCCGCCCGTGACATGTACCCCGTATCCTCCAGGAAGGAGATGCAGCCCATGAGGATCATGATGACCGGGACGAAGACGACCACGGCCCCGACGCCGGGGATGATCCCTTCCACGAGGAGGTTCGCCAGTTCGCCGGGCGGGAGATACGCCGCCGCAGTGTCGTGCAGCCAGGAGATCCCCGCTGAAATCCACCCCTGCGGGTAGCTGCCGATCACGAAGGTGGCGATGTAGACCGCCATCATCACCGCGAAGAAGATGGGAAACCCCAGCCAGCGGTTGGTGAGCAGGGCATCGAGCCTCTCCGTGAGGCCGCGCCGGTCCCCGGTGGCGGTCTGAATGACCTCCAGGACCAGGCCGTGGGTGAACCCGTAGCGCCGCTCGGAGACGAGGGTGGGGCAGTCGGCCCCGAGGTGGTGTTCCAGGAACGCGGCGCTGGCGCGGACCTGGCCTTCGATCGCCCGCCTCGCGTGGCTCGCGCGAAGCCGTTGCTCTGCCTCGGGGCTCCGCTCCAGAAGCTTCAGGGCGGTGGGGCTGGCGGGGTGACCGCCGGCCAGAACCTCGTCGCGTCCGATCTGCTCCTCGATTTTCCGAAGCTCCTCCTCGATGTCGGCGCCATAGTCCACGCGGGCGCATGGAGGGCGCTGGCCCCGTCGCGCCTCCGCGATTGTCTTCCTCAGCGCCGCGACGCCCTCTCCCCGGTTGCCGACCGTTGGGACCAGGGGGGCGTCCAGCAGCTCCTGGAGCTTGGGGAGGTCAATGCTGGTGCCCTGCTTTTCCGCGTCGTCAACCATGTTCAAGGCGAGGATCATGGGTTTGTTCAGCTCGAGGAGCTGGGTCGTCAGGTACAGGTTGCGCTCCAGGTTGGAGGCGTCCAGCACGTTGACGATGAGGTCCACGGACGGATCGACCACGAAGGCCGCTGCGATCCGCTCGTCCTCGCTCCGTGCAGAGAGGGAGTAGATCCCGGGCAGGTCCACGACCTCGATCTGGAGCCCGTCCAACTCGAAGGCGCCACTCCGCTTCTCCACGGTGACGCCGGGCCAGTTGCCCACGTGGTGCCGTGATCCCGTGAGGGCGTTGAACAGCGAGGTCTTGCCGCAATTGGGGTTCCCAACCAGGGCAACGAGGAGCTTGGTGCCGGGCTCTGGGTGCCGTTCTTCATTCATGGCGCTATGCACTCCGCTCTTCTGGAGCGTCCGGCAGGTCCTTCTGGACCACAAGGATGCAGGTGCTCTCCTCGCGGCGCAGCGACAGGTGGTACCCCTTGATGACGATTTCCATGGGGTCGCCCAGAGGGGCCACCTTCACGACCTCAAGGCGCTCCCCCCGGACGAAGCCCATCTCGAGCAGGCGTTGCCGGATGGGTCCCTTGGCCTCGACGCGGGCAACCGATCCTGCCTCTCCGGGGTTCAGGTCGCTCAGGCGAACGGTGCAGTGCGGCATGGCAGCCTCCTTGGGCAGGCTCAAGATGGAGTTCATCTGGGCTTCCAGACGGGGGCTTCCCAGGACAGATAAAGAAACACGCCGCTGTTCGGGCTGTTCCGCGTCAGGCCCAGGGGTACGGAGGCGCCCACGACGAGTTGGCCCTTGGGGAGGTTGAATGCGTAGCGGAAGCCCGGGCTGATCAAGGCTTGGTGAACCCTCTCCTTCCCTCCACTCTCGGAGAATTGGTCCTGCTGGAACGCTACGGCCTCTAGCATGAGGTTGAAGCGGGGGGAGACGAGCCAGATCACGCTGGCGCCTTGGTTCGTTCCCCACAGGTTCTGTCGGACCACGCTTCCATCCGCGCCCAGGTTCTTGGCGGAAGGAAAGTAGGTGGCCCCCGCGTTGAAATGGAGGGTGAAACTGCGGCTGACACGCTTGCTCAGAGGCAGGTTGATCTGCCAGCCCGTCGTACCGGTGCCGAGTCCGCGGCGCCAGTCGCCCGTGGGCAAGATGACACTAACGCGCGGCGCGATGGCCACTCCGCGCTTGTTCTCCATGCAGAGCTGATAGCGGTAGTTGAGCATGAGGTCGCCGACGCCGGATGGCGTCCCCGACCCGCCGCTCAGCCAGGATGCGGTGTAGCTCAGTTGGTGGGTCTCGCGAGGCACGGGCCACTCGTTCGTGAAACTGGAGACGAAGAGCTTGTTGGGGCGCGTGTAGAGACCGTTGAAGATCCACTGAACCACCCCCGGTTCCTGGTTGTACGCCTCCTCGATGAGGAAGGAGTTGTCCTCTATGGCCTCAGGCCAGCCCTCTCTTCCGGCTCCCTCAGTGGCCGTCTGAGGGCCCGCCGCCGCCGGTTGCGGCGCGGGGGACTGGGTTTGCTGCGCCCAGATCATGCCTGAAGCCATCAACATGAAACTCAGGATTGCCATTCGCATGAGCGGTTCATCCTTTCCCCGTGGGGGAGCTACTTGCCTCTCCCTAGGCGAACGACCAGGACGGCCCGCAGGCGGGTCTCCGAGAGGCGCGTGAGCCCCACGGCGACGCCGGTCTTGAGCGTAAGCCGCCCGCTGAGAGGAAACGCGGCGAAGGGCTGGACGTAATGCTCTTGTCGGTGCCCCCTCAACCCGAAATCCCCTTCCTCGCCAAGACCCCCGAAGAGTTCCACCCCATAGAGGAAGTGAGAGTCACCGTCGTTGTCGGGGTCGAATGCCGTCGAGCCTTCCTTCCCTGACGAGGGACCCAAGAAGAAGACACCGCCCGAGTAGCCGAACGCGGTTTTGCCCCCGTCCAGGCTCCGTTCGGCGACAAGGTTCAGGGCCACGTTCCCCCAGTTGAAATCCTGGGAGAAGATGAGCCGTGCCTCCACTTCGTGTTCGGTCCGGAACGCCTCTGCCTCTCCCCCCTCTTCCACATTGCCCGCGACGGCATTCCGGTACACCTCGTGGTGGTGGAACTGCTCGTACTCCAAGTAGAAGGTGGGGACGAAGAAGTAGTTCTGGCTCCAGGGCCTGTAGCGTGTTTCCAGTTTGTACCCGTCCACTCTCCACGGCTCACCCGGGATCTTGCTTCCCAGCAAGTACACTCCAGCGTTGAAGTGGTCGTTGAACCCGTGCTCGAGCTCTAGCGCTTGCCCATACTGCCATGGACCCTCATTTGGCTTGACTGCGTCCGCGCCGATCTCAAGCTCCCACTCCTTTACTTCAAGATTGTGGGTGTAGGTGTTGAAGTACGGCCCGCTACCCGCCAGGGTGGAGAGCCCCGTTGCCAGCAGGAACAGCGTTACAAGGGATCGGTTCGTCAAGGTCCGCCTCCTCAGATTGAGATTGGTTGGTCTTCCGTCGCCTGACGCTCGGGCAACGGCCCGCACCCTGCAATCGTCATCGCGTGTCGCGCCATCGCGATGTTTGGTGTGCCTAACTGCCGGAAGAAAAAAAGAGAGGTCCATGGATCTTGCTGTTTTCATGTCCCGCCTTCTGTCCCCCGGCGCCCAAGCACCGTTCCGCTCTTGACCATTCCATGAAGCACTCGCGCCGTAAGTTTGTTTCACCTAACTTACCATCCAAAAAAGAGCGCCTCAAGACACGTTGTCGCATCTATTTGCCAGGGCCTTTTCCGTCGCTTAAACCGATGGGGCCAGTCCCCTTGGCCGCTTCCAAGCAGCGCTGGCACTCGGGATATGCACCCTTGTCGTGGCACGTGAACCCGAACCCGCGGATCCACTCGGCCCCTGCCCTTGGGCAGGCCTCCACGAACCGGGCGAAATCCAAGAACCTCGCCATCACCTCAGTGCCCAAGACGTGCTCCATCCGGCAGGCCGCGTGTTCCGCCTCGGCCGGCGGGACCGAAAGCACTTTGACGAGAAAATCCTTCAGGATCGTGTGGCGGCGCACCACATCGGCTGCGATCCGCTTCCCCTGGGCCGTGAGCGTGATGTGGGTGTAAGGGTCGTAGTGGATGAACCCCCGCAGCCTGAGGGCCTTCAGCGCTCCGGTGACGGAGGGCCGCGAGACGCCCAGCCGGAGGGCGATCTCGGCTGCCCGGGCAACACGGTTCTCGTGCTCAAGGTGGTAGATAGCCTCCAAGTAGTCCTCCAGGCTCTCGCTCAGTTCAACCACTGCCGCCGCTGCGCTCATCAGCCCTCCCTGAGTTAGGGAATCCTAACATAATGCCGTACCCCTTTTTTGTCAAGTCTCCTTCAGTTGTCGACCGACCGGGCACCCAGGGCCACAGTGCGGCCCTGGGCCTTGGCTGACAGGACCCTTGCCTACGCCCTTTCGTTGAACCTGGGCCGTTTTAGAGCGCCGTTTTTCGAGGGTGGGTCCGGGAGGGGATAGAACCCTCCCGGCGGCAGGGGAAAAGGCCCGGTCCCTCGATGGGACCGGGCCGTCGGCGCTTAGCCGCCTTGAGCTAAGCCGCCTTCTCCTTCTTGGCGCGGGGCGCGACCAGCTTCACGCGGATCTCGGTGCCGTCCAGCAAAGTGATGGCGCCGCGCGGAACCGGGGAGCCCTCCTTGGTGGTGTCGAGAAGCCTTTGATTTTCCTGGTGCACATCGAATATCATTACACTGTATTTTTAAGTGGGCGATTGAATTGCCTGTTCAGCACTTGCTCATTGTTGCTCGAAGGTTGATGGATGACTCTCAGATTGCTGTGTGATCTTGGATGGCTCTCGGTGTTCTTGCCGGATGATTGGGAGAAAGACCGTTACACATTCTGCCGGGATCTCCAGAATGCGTCATTGGGCGTGAAGCTCACAATCGCACTAAAATACATTCAGAGCCACAAGCAAATTCAGCAACAGCTTCTCTTCTTGGAGCAGCTCGTAGTAGCAGATACCATGGCTGTCGACCAAATAGCCATATCCAGCAGCCTCGCAGTTTTTCCAAAAGAACTTGAGAGCTGCTTCCAACTGCTAGCTCCAGAACCAGAAACATATCTAAAGGCTCTTGAAGCCGCGCAGAGTCTGAAGAAAGGATTCCCCACATCCTCCGAGGGAGAGGCCTGTGGATCTGAGCTGTCCAATCGCCTCTCAGAAGACCCCTTTTGGGCTGCATCAGAAAAGGAGTATCACGACGCTTTGTTTCGGCGAGGCGTATATACTGCACTTGCGGATTCACACGACAGCCTTGGACGCGCATTATTCTACCTGGAGTTTAGCCGTCGACTAGGAGTAACACCAACATTAAGCAGCGGTAAACAATTCTGGTTAGAAGAGTTCAAGCAGCGGCTTGTTCCACCGCTTCACCGGAAGATCGCAGACATGTTTGATAAGGCCGTATCCGAGCAGTTGCTAACAGTGTTGGATGATGTAACAGCGGTTCGCGCGCTCGAAACGCCCCCTGTCGCCGAACTCATTGTTAGGACTTCTTTGAGAGAGAACCTCCCGCTGGACACGGTGACAATGGAACTGAGGGACTCAAAGGAAGCGAGAAGCTACCGTTCTCTCCTCGCGGATATCGAGGG
>JAKAJA010000349.1:0-1122 GCA_021814085.1 Acidobacteriota bacterium
GGACCCCCTCCATGACTACACGAACTTCCTGGTCCGTGTTTTACCCGATCAGTTCGTAAACCCCAACTATTACGACACCTTCACCTGCTGTCCGACGGGCGTGCAGTACAAGGACGTGGTGCAGAAGAGCCGGGGGGAGACTGTCGAGACTTCGTGCTCAACGCTGACGGTCAACATCTCCCAGAACGGCCAGACCATACCCGTCACCCAGAGCGGGCAGACCGTTACGCTCCCGCTGGGAGCCACGCCGAACCTCGCCCTTCTCTCCAATGGGCAGATTATTTCCTCGGCCACTTGGAACCTGCATCCGCTTTCGCGAGACAACCCTACCCCTGATCCCGACGACCTTTTCCCCGGCGCTGGCGATGTGGCCTTGCTCTGGTCCCCAAACTCGCCTCCTGCCGTAGGCCCGCCGGCGCCCGCGCAGCTCGTTGTGCTTCACCTGGGCAGATTCCAGATCACCGCCACCTCCGGCCAGAACAGCCTCTCGTTCACCGTGCAGACGGTGGCATCCGGCGCCCTCGGAGCAGACCCGTCAGGAAACGCATACGACTGCACGATCTACACCAACGCAGAGCGGTTCGGCATCCCACCCGAATACATCAAGGCGTGCATTGATCGGGAAACAGGAAAGAGCTTCCATCCTGAGCTCACACGTTATGAAGCCCTGGCATGGGACTACGCGGTTTTCCGCACGGAGCTGACGGACCCCTACTATTCCCAGTTCGCCTTCGATGAGCCCGCCATTGCTCCGGGGGTGCCCGGTTCACCTATTCAGCCGGGAGCGTGGGTGAATTCCTGGAAAGACACTCGAGTGAAAGGGTATGACCAACCCGGCAGTGGCCCGCTCTTCAGTTTACAACTGCTGGATTCGTGGACCGACTGGAACAGTGGGACAGGATGTAGCCCCGTAACCACTTCGGATACGGACATATCCGCGCACGCAGTCGTTCTCGGAAGCTCGGCATGGGTGGTTCCTCCGCCCAACCCGCCCTTCCAGCAGGGCCCGTGTGGTGTTGGCTACGATTGGTATGAACAGCCGAATGCAAGCTATTGGGTTGCGGTATTTCAATACGATATGTATCGCAGCCTGGGAGAAGTGAGCGACCCAGTGGCTTCGCT
>JAKAJA010000349.1:1132-3459 GCA_021814085.1 Acidobacteriota bacterium
CTGGATTACTTCTACGATCACAAGGACTACAATGCCCAGACGGTCCTTGCATCCTCCTATGGCCTCATGCAGGTAGGGTTTGAGGAAATGAGGCTATACGATGGCACAGGATGGATGCCGCCAGATCCAACCGCCACCAACTTCATGCTGCCGGATCAGAACATCCAGGTTGGTTCCTGGGTGCTCAGCAGAAAGGCTATGGGTATCACTAGCCCCGTCCCCACAAACTCTCTGGGAGATTTCCAGAACTACTTCGTCACTGCTTTCGGCCGCTACAACGGCGGCGGCGCATCGTACGGGCAGGACGTGGTGCTGGAGCGAGCGCCGGCGTTCGAACCCGCCCTTGCCACGCAGCCGCCATCCTCAGGGAGGAAAAACCCATGAATCTGAGGCGATCGTTCGGCATTCTGGCACTGGCTCTTTTGGCGACCCTTGTAGCCGAAGGCCAAATCGCGCACCGCACCTGCGATCAAGCAACCCGTGGCAACATGGCGATCCCTGCGGCTCTCAAGTCGCTTGTCCTTCAGTACTATCCGGCCATTGAAAAGACGGGCTGGCTAAGAGATGGTTTCCCTCCTTCCATCTTCGAACAGCTCATCGACGACGGAAGCCTCCAATGTTTTGAACACCAGCTCTCGTCCAGCGGGCCAGACGTTTACATCGTCACATACTGCGGCGGGGCTGAGGGTTTCACTGAATTCAGGATTTTTCAGAAGGGTTCCTCCGGGAACTTCAGCTACCTCTGGGGCGCCGATCCCGCCCCCTCGGACGGCGATACCTGGGACCCCAAGTTCGAGGACCTAAATGGCGATGGAGTAGACGAGATTCTGATGTACTACACGACCGACCTAGGTGCTCACGAGCAAAAGAAGGGGGTCTACGTACTTGCGTACCGGAACGGAACGATCGTGCCCATCACGCCGGTTGCAAATGATGATCCGCGCTTCCTCCCAGATTACCATCCAGATCCCCATCGTCTTTGGAGCACATTGTACTCAAGTGGAGGTGTTGGGTTTGTGCCTCTCACCAACGCCCAGCCACCCGCGTTGATCGTCTATCCCGACTACGACACGTTCCCATCAGATCCGTCTCAACCATATCAGTTGCTCTCCCCAGCCAAGACCTACGTGATGGTCAATGGCTACTACGTGCTTCAGCCGACTCCCCCCTCCGGCATCACGGCGCCGGTGGCCATCGGCGCGGCGATCAAGCCGGCGTCGATTCCGCTGGGGGAGCTGCAAGGGGCGGGGGGAAACGCGTCGGTGAAGGGCAAGAGCCCGGGCGGAGGGAGCGACCAGGCGATCACGCTCTACGTCATGCCGCCTTCGGGCTTCACGCTGGCCGATGTGGACTGGACGAGCTTGCGCATCGCGGATTTTACGCAGGCCCCTACGGCCGACGAGGGCGTGGACCCGGCGCCGTACAACGCCACCTCGCCGCCGGCCACGATGATGCCCGTGAGCCGCTTCGGCCAGACCATGCTCCAGGAGGACCTCTCGAAGCCGGATATGTCCTTCACCCAGCAGGACGCGGACCCGGTCTACTACATCGGTCCCAGCGGCAGGCTCCACTTCACCACGCCGTATCACGTGTTCGGGTTCTCGAAGACGCTCCTTGTGCCGTGGCTGTATGCGCAGTGGCAGAACGGGGCCTCCTCCTCGCCCCTGACCACCTGCGTCTCGCCGGGGCAGAGCGCGCCCTCGAAGACGGCTTCGGCGGCGGCCGCCACGAAGAAGGGGCAGGCCAAGGCCCCGCCGGAGAGCCAGGGCAACCCCCACTGCTTCGCGCCCATCACCATCCCCATTCGCGTGAACCTCACGAACAACCGCGGCCCCGCCCTGGGCGAGGCGAGAATCTGGATCGACATGGGATCGCAAGGGAGCGCCGCGGCGGCCCCAGCCACCAGCGCTGAGGGGACCCAAAGGAGCAAGGCTAGAAAGCCATAGCCGCGATAGATCACGCAAGCGAGGGGCGAGGTAGGACATCGCGCCCAGGCCCCCGCGGGCGGCAACAGCGGGAAGTGCGCCCCCGCCGTGAGCGTCACCCCGTGGCCCTCTCCAGCGCGCTTCTCGCACGGGGTCCCGCCATCGCAGGAGCGCTCTCCAGAGCGCGATTCGTCCTGTCCGCTTCCCCTCACCGCGGTGCGCCGACGGCGGCGGACCTTCTGCGTTGTCAGGTATCGGCGCCCACATCCTCAGCGTACGCAAAGTACGCTTGCGGTGTGATCGCCTCACCTTCCTAGCATAAGGCCCACCGGCGTCGGAACGCCGTGTTTCGCCTGCGGCCAAACACGAAGCGGGACCGACGCCGGTCGAGGAGGAGCGGGG
>JAKAJA010000350.1 GCA_021814085.1 Acidobacteriota bacterium
GACGAGCGCCTCGCGAAGGAGCCGGCAGAGCATGGTCCACTCCTGCCCCGACTTCTCCTCGGCGAGGAAGGTTCCCACCAGGCGGGCCACCTCCTCCACGCTGTAGTGGCGGCGATTGGGATCCTCCTCCGCCGCCGCCGGCTCCGTCCGCCCCAGGCTCACCGTGCTCAGGAGGCGGAAACCCGGAGGAGCCTGTGCGGCGGGCTCGGACTCGGTGGCGGTATTCGCCAGCCGGAGCAGCGCCTCGCCGACCCGCAGGACCGCCCCGTCCACCAGCACCCCTTCCGGTAACCTCTCGTCGTTCAGGAAGGTGCCGTTCGTCGAGCCCAGGTCGCGGAAGTACAGCGCGCTATGTTCTCGGCGCAGCTCCAGGTGCCGCCGCGAGACGTACCTTCCCCTCAGCGGGATCTCGCACTCCAGGCTCGATCCAACCGCCCACGGCCCCGGCCCGGCCAGGAACAGGTCGAAGCCGAGGTGGGAGGGGAGCTGGATATTCAGGCGGAGCGTTTGAAGGCGTACTTCTTTCCCGGTCAAGTCACCCCCCAATCTCATCCCGAAGAAGACGTTCCCGATGCCACTGTCATGTTAAACAAGATGGCGTCTCTCTGCAAGGGCAGACCGTATCTCTGTCAGAAGGAGGTGTATCGATCAGAATACATCTCGTGGTCGACCACAAAGGGCCGCTTGGTCGGGGGTTTGGGCACAGGCGCGACCCTTTCTGGGCGAGAAGGCACCCCGCGACCGACTCCCAGCCGGAACACGCGGCGCTAGATCTCGATGCCCTAGAACGCGCGCACCTAGAGAGCGGTTGCCCAACAAGCCGCCCTGGTGTCAGCGGATCCGCCCTAGACGACCTCCCATCGAACGGGTGATGGAGGCCTGGCATAGACTTTGATGGGAGTTCCGTGAAAGGCGTATCCTGAAAATAGGTCGCCTGTCTGAGGATGAGGGAGAGGGGGGAGATCCATGAAGATCTGGAAAGCGATCTGGATAGTGCTTCTGTCCGTTTGGGTGGCATCCGTCGGCCTGTTTGCCCAAAAGGCGCCGGGCAAGGTGCTGGCGGAGGACGGGCAGTATCACGGGTTGGGCCTGATCTACAAGGATCCGGCCACCATTTCTTCCTGGCACCGGCTGGATACGAAGGGGCTGGCGGAGCAGGCGCCCGCGCTGCCGTCCTCGGTCATCAACACAACCTACCTACCGCCGGTGGGGAACCAGGGTTCCCAAGGTTCCTGCGTGGCCTGGGCCACAGCCTACTACACCAAGACCTACATGGAGGCGAAGGAGCACGGCTGGGATCCCGTCCAGCTCGCCCACCAGTTCAGCCCCGCCTACATGTACAACCAGGGACGCGTCAATACCGACGGCGGAATGGTTTTCTCCGACGCCACCGAGATCTTGACCCACCTCGGATGCGCCACGCTCGACCAGATGCCCTACGACCAGTCCGACTACACCACCCTGCCCTCGGAGAACGCCTACAAAGAGGCCATGAGCTACCGCATCGGCCAGACTACCTATGTGGACATGACCCAGGCGGGTGCCCTGACGGCCCTCAAGCAATGGCTGAACAAGGGCAACGTCGCTTTCGCTGGAATCTTTGTATACCAAAATTTCTATAACATCTCCTCGTACAATTACAATTATTGCCTCGCCGACGCGACGAGCAGCGGCAACGGCGCGCACGCCACGACCATCATCGGATACGACGACGCCCACGTGACAGACGACGGCACGGGGGCCTTCCGCTGCGTGAACTCCTGGGGAACGGGCTGGGGCGACCAAGGCTACTATTGGCTCTCCTACCAGGCGGTTACCGACCCCAACCACAAGATCTTCGTGGGCTTCGTCGCCTACTGGCAGGAACTGGTGGGCGACAGCCCCACCGTCGCGGCCAAGTTCCAGGTCGCCTACAGCGAGTTCCGCGACCTTCGGGTCACCCTCACCGCTGGTCAGCAGGAGATTGCCCTCTGGAACCTGGCTTCATGGCGGAGCGCTTCGAGCCGCAACCTCGCCCTCTCCGCGCCAGGCCACCCCATCTGGGTGGACCTCTCGGACCTCACCGGTCCCGTCTATGCCCTCTCGGTCACGGATGGCTCCAACGAGGCGGTCTCCGGCACCCTCACCAGCTTCTCCGTCGTCCAGCTCGCCGGAAACGTGGAGACGCCGAGCCCCGATCCGCCGCTGACCATCTCCCCTCCCGACACACCGGTGCCCATCACCAACGGGGGGTTCCAGAGCGGTTTGCTGGATTGGAATCCGTCCGTGTGGCAGGGCGGATCCGCCCCCGTCGTCACGACTACGACCGTCCATTCGGGCTCCTCCGCCGCGCTCCTGGGCGCGGGGGGCACGACCGCGGGCCAATCCTTTATCGCCCATGCACTCTCCCTCCCAGCCGGCGGGGCCTCCCTCCTCGCCTGGTGCTACCCGCAGCAGCAGAACCCAGGCAGCCACGACTACCAGGGGATCGCAGTCTCCGGCGGGACGGACTTCTACTTCTCGAACAACGCCCAGAGCTGGACACCGGTCTACCTGGACCTGACGCCGTACGTGGGCCAGAACACCTGGGTCTACTTCTGGACCTACCACGACGGCAGCACGAGCGGCTCCACCTCCATGGTGGTGGACGACGTCTCCCTCTGCAAGCAGCACCCCGCCGTAGCTTCCGTCACGGTCAAAGCCCAGCCTCTGGCGGCCACGGCGCAGGCCCAGCCCACCTCGGGCATGGCGCCTCTGAACGTGACCTTCACGGGATCGGCCACGGGGGGCGTGCCGCCCTACACCTTCACGTGGAACCTGGGGGACGGAGGTGCGACGGTGATAGCACAGGACCTGACGCACAAATACCTGGCGGCGGGCAGCTACGGGGTGATCCTGACGGTGAGGGACGCCTCCGGTACGACGGCGCAGGACAAGCACTTCTCGATCCAGGTTCAGGCGGTGACCCCGCTGAGCGTAAGCGCCTCGGCGGACAAGATTTCGGGGACGGTGCCGCTGACGGTGACCTTCAGCGCGACGGCGGCGGGCGGGACGGCGCCCTACAGCTATATGTGGAGCTTCGGGGACGGACACACGGAGAGCAGCGAGACGGCGAGCGACACCTTCACCCAGCCGGGGAGCTACACGGCCACGGTGACGGTGACGGACGCGGCAGGGGGACAGGCCTCCGATTCCGTGACGATCACGGTCTCGCCGCAACCGCCGGTGATCACCGGCGTGCAGAAGCTGACCAACCCGCTGAGGCTCAAGATCTACGGCACCAACTTCCATCTCGCGTGCACGGTGAAGATCAACGAGGCCGTGGCGATGAGCTCCTGGAAGAACGGGTCCCTGCTGGTGGCCAAGAAGGGCGAGAGCCTGAAGGCCCTTCTGCCCAAGGGGGTGCCGGTGCAGATCACGATCACCAATACGGATGACGGAGGCGTCTCGGCGCCCTTCGGCTACATGCGCTGAAGATC
>JAKAJA010000351.1 GCA_021814085.1 Acidobacteriota bacterium
CCAGCTGCCAGAAGGTCGGGCAGGGTCCCGGTCGTCACCCCCCCATCCACCTCAATGGCAACGTCCAGGCCCCGCTCGGCGATGAGGCGGGCCAGGTGCCGGATCTTGCCGAGAGCGAGGGGGAGAAACCGCTGCCCGCCGAACCCCGGGTTCACGCTCATGACGAGCACGAAGTCTAGATCGGGCAGGATCACGTCGAGGCTCTCCACGGGAGTGGCCGGATTGATCGCCACGCCAGGCCGCATCCCCTCCTCGCGAATGCGCTGGACGGTGCGGTGCAGGTGGGGGCAGGCCTCCTGGTGGACGGAAAGAAAGGACGCGCCCGCGGCGGCGAAGTCCCTGATAAATCGGTCCGGCGCCTCGATCATGAGGTGGCAGTCCAGGGGGAGACGGGTCGTTCCCTTGAGGCACTTCGCCACGGGAGGGCCGATGGTGATGTTGGGGACGAAGTGCCCGTCCATGACGTCCACGTGGAGCATGCCGCTGTGGGCCTCCACCTTTGCGATCTCGTCGGCGAGGCGGGAGAAATCCGCGGAGAGGATGCTCGGTGCGAGGAGGCGCGGCCTCATGGCTCGCTCACCGTCAGCTGGACCATGTCCTGGCGCCCGAGGGGCAAACCCGGAGCAGGTGTCTGGCCGACCACGGTCCCCGGCGGGAAGGATGGATCCCGGGCGGTCCGCAGGGCGGCCGCCTGGATGCCGTAGCCCTGCAGTTCCAGCTGCACCCGATTCGCCGGCGCACCCGTGAGGTCCGGTGTGACGAAGGTGTGGATCGGGGGCCCGGAGCTGACCAGGATGGAGACGTCCGAGTCTCTGGGAACCACCGTGGCAGGTTCGGGATCTTGGGCCAGGATGGTCTGGGCGGGCTGTGCGCTGCGGATGAAGGCCGTGGACGCGAGCCGCAGGCCCCCCTGCCGCAGGCCGATCTGGGCGTCGTCCAACCGCCTGCCCAGGAGGTTCGGCGTGTCGATCCTCTCGATTCCCTTGCTCACGACAACGACAAGGGTGTTGCCCCGCCGCGCCGGCATGCCCGAGGGAGGACTCTGGGAAACGACACTCCCTTTGGGACTCTTCAGGTCATACCGCTCGGACTGGACGGCGAAGAGGAGATGAGCCCTGCGCGCCTGGAATTCCGCCTGTTCCGACGTCAGTCCCACCACGGGGGGGACGACGGCGCTCGTGCCGCTGAAGGACACCCGTATGAGAAGGTAAGTCCCCGCCACGACGCCTAGGCCGAAGAGACAGGCGTAGAGGAGCCAACGCAACAGTCGCAACCATTCCTCCAAAGGGGGAGTGTACCACAACGGCCCGTTTCTGGCCTTGCTCCTCTTGGGGTTCCCCGGCTTTCTACGGGAGGTTTTTTGCCCGCGCCCTCCGGTTTGGGTATACTCCTGGGGCGGGAGAACGGCATGTGGTTTAGAAAGAAGCAAAAACCGGCGGTTGCGGAGGGAGAGGAGCGTGCCGTCCGCGTCCCCGAAGGCCTGTGGACCAAGTGCGAGTCCTGCGGGCAGATCATGTTCTCCCAGACCGTGGCTGAGAACGGGCAAGTCTGCCCCAAATGCAATTATCACTTTCGCATTTCGGCCCGCGAGCGGCTCGAGTCCCTCTTCGACGAGGGGGCCTACGAGGAGTTTGACGCCGAGGTCACCCCCACGGACCCCCTTCAATTCAAAGACACGAAGAAGTACGCGGACCGTCTGGTCCAATATCAGCGGCAGACGGGGTTGAAGGATGCGGTCATCAACGCCCGCGGGACCATGGGCGGCCTCAAGGTGGTCATCTCCTGCATGGAATACGCCTTCATGGGCGGCTCCATGGGGAGCGTGGTCGGGGAGAAGATCACCCGCGCCGCCGAGGAGTCCCTGAGAATCGGCGCCCCCCTCATCGTGGTCTCTTGCTCCGGAGGGGCCCGCATGCAGGAATCGGTCCTCTCGCTCATGCAGATGGGGAAGGTCGCGGCGGCCCTGGCCCGCCTCCATGAGGCGCGCTTGCCCTACATCTCCATCATGACCGACCCCACCACGGGCGGGGTCACGGCTTCCTTCGCCATGTTGGGAGACGTGAACATCGCGGAACCCAAGGCCCTCATCGGATTCGCGGGGCCGCGGGTCATCGAGCAGACGATTCGACAGACCCTTCCCGAAGGCTTCCAGCGCTCCGAGTTCCTCCTGGAGAAGGGGATGATCGACATGGTGCTCCACCGGAGCCAGATGCGCCCCACCCTCGTATCCCTGATACAGATCTTCAGCGGCAAGACCATCTGAGATGGACTTCCCCGGGTCCCTGGACTATCTCGGCGAACTTGCCGCCCTGGGTGTCAAGGTCGGGCTGGAGCACACCCGACACCTGGCGCGCCGCATGGGCGACCCGCAGGCCGCCTATCCCAGCATCATCGTCGGTGGTACCAACGGGAAAGGCTCCACGTCCAGCTTCCTCGCCCGCGCACTGAAGTCCGCGGGGTACAGGGTCGGGCTCTACACCTCACCCCATCTCGTGGATGTCCGGGAACGGATTCGCGTGGACGGGGAAATGATCGGCGAATGGGATTTCGCCAGCGGAATGACGCGCGTCCGGGAGGAGGCCCTGGCGGCCCTCGCGGCTGGGGAACTCGCCCTCCCGCCCACTTACTTCGAGGCCCTGACGCTCCTCGCGTTCCTCCATTTCCGGCAAGCGGGGGTGGATGCCGCCGTGCTGGAAGTGGGCCTTGGGGGGAGGTTGGACTGTACCAACGTGGCCGAACCCCTGGTGAGCATCGTCACCAACATCTCTCAGGACCATGAGGATTACCTCGGGGTTGGCCTGGAGAACATCGCCAGGGAAAAGGCAGGCATCTTCCGCACGGGCGTTCCCGTGTTCACCGCGGCCAGGGAGGGAGTGCCCCTCGCCACCCTCTGCAAAATCGCGGAAGCCACGGGAACCCCGCTCCACCCCGCGGCCCAGTGCGCCGTCCGGGTGGGCCCCGACTCGTGGCGGCTGAGCTGTGAAGACCGCGCCATCGAACTGCCCCTGCCCGCCCTTCCGGGGCGGCACCAGATCGCCAACGCCGCCCTCGCGGTGCGTGCCTGCTGGGCTCTTGGGGATATGGGGTGGAAGATTTCGGCCGATGCCATCCGCGAGGGGATAGGGACGGCCCGTTGGCCCGGGAGGCTGGAGCAGGTTGGGACGGCCCCGGATCTTTACCTGGACGGGGCGCACAACCCGGAGGGGTGCGAGGCCCTAGCGGAGTTCGTGAAGGGGCTGCCGCACGGGAGGCGGGCCCTGGTGTTCGCCGCCATGCGGGATAAGCCCGTGGGGGCCATGCTGCGCCCCCTGTTGCCCCTCGTGGGCGCCTTGTGGGCCACGAGCGTGCCCATGCCGCGATGCATGTCCCCAGAAGATCTGGCGGCCCACGCCGGTGACGGGGTCAGGCAGGCAGCGTCTCCGGTGGAGGCATTGCGAGAGGCGATGGAGTGGGCCG
>JAKAJA010000352.1 GCA_021814085.1 Acidobacteriota bacterium
CCGAGGACAGGGATCGGGCCCTTCGGACCATAGGAGAGAAGGGCTCCGTCCGGGACGCGGAGATATGGTTCCGCCGGAGGGATGGATCGCTGTTCCTAGGATCCCTGTCCGCCTCCTCCCTCCTGCTTGGAAACGACCAGCACGTCCTGGCTACTACCAGGGACATCACCGAGGAGCGTCGTGCCTCGGAGGCCCTGCGACGGAGCGAAGAGCAATACAGAAACGTATACGCCGCAGGGCCTCTCGCCTTCGTCGTATGGGATAGAGGGTGCATCGTCCAAGACTGGAACCGGCGGGCAGAGGAGCTCTTCGGGTGGTCCAAGCAGGAGGTCGTGGGGCGGAATTTCTTCGAGTTCCTCGTTCCCTCCGACGAAAGGCCGACGGTACAGCAGGTGGTGGACGTGCTCATAGACCAGTCGTTGCCCGCCACCTCGGTCAACCGGAACCTCACCAAGGGGGGCGGCGGGATCCTCTGCGAATGGTATAACGCGGTCATGCACGATGCCGACGGCCGGCCCGAGGGCGTCATCTCCATGGCGCTGGATGTGACGGCCAGAAACGAAGCGGAGAAGAAGATTCGCGACTCCCTCGAGGAAAAGGAAGTCCTCCTGAAAGAGGTTCATCACCGGGTAAAGAATAACCTGCAGGTCGTCTCGACCCTCCTCAGCCTACAGGGCGCGCAGGCCTCCGACACTGGCGAGCGGGAGATTTTGAGGGAGAGCCAGAGCCGCGTGAGGTCCATGTCCCTCGTCCATGAGAGGCTCTACGGGGCACCCAACTTGGGCCAGATAGATTTTGGGGCTTATGTGGCAGATCTCGTGGACCAGCTTCTGCGGTCCCACGGCGCGCAAGATCGACGCGTGAACCCCGTCATCGCGATCCGTGACGTCCGGCTTTCCATGGATACGGCCATTACCTGCGGGCTCATCGTGAACGAGCTCGTGACGAACAGTTTGAAGTATGCTTTTAGAGACGGGCGCCCTGGACAAATCAGGGTGGCCATGGAGCGGGACACGCTTTGGTCGCTCACGGTGCAAGATGACGGGGTGGGACTGCCGCCTGGGCTGGACCACCTCAACGTAAGTACCCTGGGCCTCATGCTCGTCACGACTCTAGTGAAGCAGCTGAAGGGCGAGATCCACCTCAGCAGGGTTTCGGGTACGAGCTTTACGATCCGGTTCGACAGGAATTGAAGGAGGCGCGACCTTGACGAAGGGTAAGGTCATGGTGGTGGATGACGAGCTCATTCTCGCCAAGGGGATTGAATTCCTCCTCAGAAACAACGGATTCGAGATCTGCGGGCCCGTGACGACGGGTGAGGAAGCCCTCGGCCTGGCCCTCGCGGAGAAGCCCGACCTGGCCCTCATGGACATCGCCCTCGCCGGCGAAATGGACGGCATCGAGGCCGCGCGCCGCCTCCATGACGAGCAGGGCATTCCGGCCATCTTCCTCACGGCCTATTCCGACGTGCGTACGCTGGAGGGGGCTCTGTCCGCCGAACCCTACAGCTATATGGTCAAACCCTTCGAGGACGGGGAGCTACTCACGGCCATCGAGGTGACGCTGGTCAAGGAGCGCGCGCAGAAAGTGGTGAGGGAACGGGAGAGATGGCTGGACGCGGTGCTACGCGGCATCGGCGACGGGGTCCTGACCTTCGGTCCTGACGGGCGCGTCACATTCCTGAACGCGGTCGCCTCGGGCATAACAGGCTGGGCCCCGAACGAAGCCCTCGGAATCCCCGCAAGCGAAGTGCTGCGGGTCTGGGACGGCAAAAGTGGCGAACCCCTGCAAGATCTCTCGGACTGGGCTTTCGGGGTGGTCCCGGGCGATCAGGGCGGGATGACGGTGAGGAGTCTCTCGGGATGGGAGATCCCCGTGGAGGGCGGCTCTTCCCCCATCCTCGACGAGAGGGGCGGGGTCGCGGGCCACGTCTGCGTCTTCAGGGACGTATCGGTAAGGCTGAAGGCGGAGGAACGCCTGGCGAAGACCCTGTCCGAACTCCGTACCATGTCGGCCACCATCGAGCAGAAGCGCGCGCTTTTGCAGGCCGTATTCCAGTCCATGCCCTGCGGGATGCTCGCCGTGGATCGCCAGGGGGTCGTGCGCGCCATCAACCAGTATCTGGCAAAGCTCCTGGGCGTCGGCGCGGAAGACCTGTTGAACCGGCCCATGGGCGGGGTTTTCGGTTGTGAACCCGTGCGGCTCGGGGAGAAGGCCTGCGACGGCCAGAACTGTTCTCAGTGGTGCACCTTCAAGAAATGTGCCGAGGATGCTTTCGCAAACGAGTTCGCCCAACGGGTCGAAATGGAGCACGAGGTGACCCTCGGAGGACGATCCAAGACCCTCAGGCTTTCCATCAGCGCCGCCACGGGGCAATACCAGGGAGAGGTTCTCTGTTTCCTGCTCATCGAGGATCGGACCGAGATCCAAAATCTGCGAAACGCATTGCGCACGGAGGCCTCTTTTTCGGGCATCGTCGGCAAAGACGGCAAGATGCGCGACCTCTTCGAGACGATCAAGGAGGTGGCAGAGGGATCCGTTCCGGTGTTGATCGAGGGGGAGAGCGGGACGGGCAAGGAACTCGTGGCCATGGCCATCCATGCCGAGGGGCCGCGGGCGGGCAAGAGGTTCGTCGCGGTCAACTGCGGGGCCCTCCCGGGAGAGCTGCTGGAGAGCGAACTCTTCGGGCACGTGAAGGGCGCGTTTACGGGGGCCGTCAAGGACAAGAAGGGCCGCTTCGAGCTGGCGGACGGCGGCACCCTCTTTCTCGACGAGGTGGGAGAACTCAGCCAGGCCATGCAGGTCAAACTGCTCCGGGTGCTCCAGTCGGGGACATTCGAACGGGTGGGCGGGGAAGAGTCCCAGCGGGTGGACGTTCGCGTGATCAGCGCCACGAACCGCAAGCTCCACCGGGAGGTGGCGGAAGGCCGGTTCCGTGGAGACCTTTTCTACCGGCTATGCGTGGTGCCCATCACCATACCGCCGCTCCGGGAGAGGAGTGGCGATATCCATCTCCTCGTGGACCACATCCTCGGCCGCATCGCGCGGGCACACGGCTTGGAAACGCTTCAGATCTCCTCCATGGCCCTGGTAAGGCTCCTGGATCATGACTGGCCGGGCAACGTGCGGGAACTTGAGAACGTCCTCCAGTACGCGTTCATCAAATCCCGGGGGGCCACCATCGAGTCCTGGCACCTGCCGTCGAGTCTGGTACAGAGGGAAAAAGCGCCCGCAATCCCCCCCTCACGGCACATCCGACTCACGTCCGAGGCGGTCGCGGAGGCTCTTCGGGCCACCGAAGGTAACCGTCTCCAAGCCGCAAAACGCCTTGGGGTCTCCAGGGCCACCCTTTATCGCTTCCTCGGGGGCCAAGGTCCCGTCTAGAAACTCCTCGATCCATGATCGGCGTTTCCACGCCTCCGTCCTTCCAAAGCGCATCAGGACATGTCTC
>JAKAJA010000009.1 GCA_021814085.1 Acidobacteriota bacterium
CTCGACGTCATCGAACTCCCCTGGCGCGGCGAGGTCCTCGCCCTGCTGAGGGAGGGCCGCGTCCTCACGAATGACTTCGGCCACGCCCTCCACTGCTGTCCCGGCTGCGGGGACATCTCCAGCCACTTCGTCGTGGACCTGGCGCTGAAGGGCGGGGGCTCCTTCCACACGCGCTTCCACTGCACCCGCTGCGGCACCGAGCTCGTCCCCGTTCTCCTCAAAGAGATCAAAAGAGGCCCCTGCCCCGCCTGCGGCCGCAAGGCCCTCACCTGCGAAATGAGCATGCTGTGGGACTGAGGTGATCGTCGGCTCAGCTCGGCCGCCTGCCTCGCCAGAACCGGCGTCCCCGTCAACATCTTCACACGTGACCTGCAAGGGCCGCCGCAAGGACTACTGGGAGGACGCCAAGAAGGGCATCATCCCGTTTGAGATCCGGCCCTTCTGGGCGGAACAGGGTTGGGAAGAAGACTCTTGATGGAACACATCCTTCCATTCGAGTTGGCAGTAGGCCTCAGCTCCGAGTGCAAGGCCGACAGACAGGCAAAAGCTTCCGCATCCCGACGCACTGATGGCACACTAGGTGCCATCAGGAGGGGGAATCATCTTTAACCATGGATCACTTTGGTTTCCATCGGTAGCCGCGGGATATGGAGAAACATAGTCTGAAAGGTGTACAGTAATCGCCGTGCCGACAGAACCTGTTGGGTCAAGGGGGGACCCAATCTATAGATCCATTTGGTAGCACCGCGACGAGAGGGGAATCGCTTGGCGACCATTGAAGATCTCAAACGTGGAAGCCGTGTATGCGGCATCATACCGGGTCATGCGGTAACGGTCGTCGATCTTCAGTGGCATGGAGACGTCGCCCTGGAGGTCGTTTATCGAGACTCTAGCGGCCGGACGGATAGCACCATTCTCTATCGAGCCGAAAACCCCTCCCTCGAGATTGAAAAAGAGGGGGCTAAGTGGGCTTTTGACGGTGATGGGCATGCATTGAAGCTGGTCTCCGAGGCTTACCGGATCAATCTTGCCCATCTGTTCGACCCTTGGCTCGCTATTCACACCTCAAACTTAGAGCCGCTTCCCCACCAGATCACTGCTGTGTACGACGAGATGCTGCGGCGCCAGCCCCTGAAGTTCCTCCTGGCCGACGACCCCGGGGCGGGCAAGACCATCATGACCGGCCTATTCATCAAAGAACTCATCATCCGGGGAGACCTGGAGCGATGCCTCATCGTGTGTCCGGGCAACCTCGTGGAACAGTGGCAGGACGAGCTCTGGGAGAAGTGCCACCTTGAGTTCGAGATCGTGGGCCGCCAGGCTGTGGAGGGTGCCCGCGACTCGGACCCGTTCAGGGGCAAAAAGTTGGTGATTACGCGGCTGGATATGTTGAGCCGCAATGAGGATCTTCAGCGGAAGCTAAAGCCCGAGGGCTCTGACGGCCCCGACTGGGACCTCATCGTGTGCGACGAAGCCCACAAGATGTCCGCGCACCTGTTCGGGAACGAGGTCAAACAGACCAAACGGTACAAGCTGGGGCAGCTCCTGGGTGGCATCGCCAGGCACTTCCTCCTCCTGACAGCCACGCCGCACAACGGCAAGCCCGAGGATTTTCAATTGTTCATGGCACTCCTGGACCCTGACCGATTCGAGATTCATTCCAAGGGGGGGCGTAACGTCGGCGACGTTTCGGACCTGCTTCGGAGGCTCGATAAGGAAAGCCTCTACCGCTTCGATGGTCGCCCTCTCTTTCCCGAGCGGAAGGCCTACACAATCAAGTACACCCTGTCCGAAGCGGAGCGCGACCTTTATGAACAGGTGACGGCCTACGTCCGGGAGGAAATGAACCGCGCTCAACGGCTCACCGAGGCAGGCGACAAACGCCGGGGCAATATGGTCGGGTTCGCTCTCACGGTACTGCAACGTCGTCTTGCCTCGTCTCCCGAAGCCATTTACCGCAGTCTGGAGAGGCGCCGGAAGCGGCTGGAGAAGCGACTTGAAGAGGCCAAAGATCTCAGGCAACGCATCATGGAGGCAAACGGCCGCTACGACGAGAATGCTGTCCTCGTAGATTTCGAAATGGATGAAGAGCTGCAGGAAGACCTGGATGAGGCCTCCAGCAGCGAGGTCGAGAAGCTCGAAGAGGACATTGTCGACGCGGCCACGGCTGCGCGGACCATCCAGGAATTGGAAGCAGAAATACTGACCTTAAAGGACCTGGAGGAGCGAGCCCAGCGGGTTCGGGCATCCCGGACGGATAGGAAGTGGGAGGAGCTCTCCATGATCCTGCAGGATGTACCGGAGATGTTTGACACCGGTGGCACGCGCAGAAAACTGGTCCTCTTCACCGAACACCGCGATACGGTGAACTATCTAGAATCACGTATCAAGGACATGCTGGGCAGGGCCGCGGCCGTCGTCGTCATCCATGGCGGGCTCCACCGTGATGCCCGGAAGCGTGCCCAGAACACCTTCTTAAATGACAAGGCTACTAGCGTCCTCGTGGCGACGGACGCCGCCGGCGAAGGCATCAACCTGCAGCGCGCCCATCTCATGATCAATTACGACCTGCCATGGAACCCCAACCGCCTCGAACAGCGCTTTGGTCGTATCCACCGAATCGGCCAGGAGGAGGTCTGCCATCTCTGGAACATCGTGGCAGACGGGACGCGGGAAGGCGCAGTCTACGAACGCCTCCTGGAGAAGCTGAACAGCCAGCACAACGCCCTAAACGGGAAGGTCTTCGACGTCCTTGGCAAACTCTTCCAGGAGACCAGCCTCCGGGATCTGCTCATCGAGGCAGTACGCTACGGGGACAACCCCGCGGTCAAGGCCAGACTGCTGGCCAGGGTGGATGCGGCAACGGACATGGGGCACGTCCTCAAGGTGTGGCAGGAGAACGCGCTTTCCCGCGAAACCATGGATCCTAACAGGGTCATGCGCATTCATGCGGACATGGAGCGGATCGAGGCGCGGCGGCTCCAGCCCCATTTCATCTCATCCTTCTTCCGCCAGGCCTTTTCCGAGCTGGGCGGCAGCATCCGAGAACGGGAGGCGTTGCGGTATGAGATCACCCACGTGCCCGCCGAGATCCGCCGCCGTGAGGGCCTCTTGCCCAGCCGGTACGAACGCGTAACCTTCCATAAGGAGAAGGTGCAGGAGTCTGGAAAGGCTCCGGCGGAGTTTCTCTCCCCGGGCCATCCCCTCCTCAACGCCGTTCTCGAACTCACCCAGCACCGCTACCGGGATCTTCTCCAGCGGGGAGCCATTCTCGTCGACCCTCTCGACGGCGGCAACCAGCCACGCATCCTGTACTTTGTTCGGCACACCATCCAGGACGGGCGGGTATCGAAGACCGGGGAGCGGCGGGTCATCTCCGAGCGGCTCCAGTTTGTGGTGCTGGATGCCGAGGGTCGGGCACACAAGGCCGGTTACGCGCCCTACTTGGACTTTAATCCGCTCCCCGATGACCTCAAGGAGCAGGTCCTGGCGGATCTTCCTCGTCTTCTTCCCGCCTCGGCTTCCGAGGACCGGGTTCAGACCTTTGCGGTCACCGACCTTATCCCTGAGCATCTGCATGAGGTCCAGGAGTTCCAGATGAACCTGGTACAGAGGACGAAGCAGGCCGTTCACGCCCGCCTGACCAAGGAGATCGCCTACTGGGACCGACGGGCGATTGATTTGCACGACCAGGAACTCGCGGGAAAGAGGACCCGTCTGAGCTCTTCCGTAGCAAGGGAGCGTGCCGACAAACTCCACGCAAGGCTCACCCGCAGGATGGAGGAGCTGGCACTGGAGGCCAAGATCGCGCCGCGACCGCCGGTCATCGTGGGTGGCGCCCTGATCCTCCCGGCCGGCCTCATCCAGCGATACCGCCGGGACACTGCATCGACGTCGCCGACATTCGCCGAGGACACCAAGGCGTCGGAGCTTCTCGCCATGAGGGCGGTCATGGAGGCTGAGATCAGGGCAGGCCATGTTCCCAGAGACGTGAGTGCCGAGAAGTGCGGCTACGACATTGAGTCTGCCATTCCTGGGGAAAATGGCCGGCTTCTCTTCATCGAGGTCAAGGGACGTGCGGCCGGTGCCCCCACGGTCACCATCACCAAGAACGAGATCATGACGGCCCTCAACAAGCCCGATGCGTTCATCTTGGCCATTGTCGAGATCGAGGGTGGACGAGCCGGATTTCCCGCCTACGTGAGGACACCGTTTGCAAGGGAGCCGGATTTCGGAGTGACCAGCGTGAATTATGATCTTACGGACCTCCTGGCGAAAGTAAAACCTTCCGTCTAGTATCTGCGCCAGAGTGTGGTCTGGTATCAGGGAGCGGGTGAATGAGCCACGGCATAGATGAGTCGACGGGGAAACCGGCCATGGCGTACGTTGGAGAACGTCCATGGCACGGCCTAGGGGAGAAACTGGAAAAGGGGCAGCCGCTGGAAGTATGGATGGGAGCCGCCCGACTGAACTGGGAAATTGAGAGGAAGCCCGTTCAGTATCTGGTAGAGGGAAAACTAAGAACGATGGACGATCGATTCGTACTCAGCCGCAGCGATTCAGGTGCGGCTCTTTCGATCGTTTCAGGGAGTTACTGCATCGTGCAGCCTCGGGAGGTAATCGAGTTCTATCGGGATCTGGTGAGCCAATATGGGTACACGCTTGAGACTGCAGGAGCGCTGGATGGCGGTCGAAAGATCTGGGCGCTGGCCAAGACTGGCAAGACCAGCGAGATCGGGCGGGGAGCGGGAGATACCCTGGAAGCCTACGTGCTGCTGGCCACATCTTGCGACAAGACCCTGGCTACGACCGCCGCATTCACTAGCGTTCGAGTCGTGTGCCAGAACACCCTCTTCTTTGCGATAGATGATGTTCGCCGGGCCAAGCGGCCGGAGATCAAGGTCGCGCACGATTCTCGATTCAACGCCCTAAGGGTGAAGGTCGACTTGGGGCTCATAGACTCAGCATGGTCCGACTTCCTGAGCAAGGCTGACCGAATGGCGTCGCGCCAAATGAAGAAGCCTGATCTCGAGTCCTTTTTCGACGAGCTTCTTGGAAAGACGAAAGATAAATCACTCTCCGCGAGGGCCCAGAAGGAGCGGGAGACACTGCTTTCATTAATGGGGTCGGCTCCTGGCCAAAATTTGGCCACCGCCAAGGACACCCTTTGGGGCGCGGTGAATGCGGTATCGTACTTCGTGGATCACGTCCGTGCGGCTGGTCAGGGACCCAGACTAGACAGCTCGTGGTTTGGAATCGGCTGCCACCTGAAGAACGCGGCCTGGACAAAGGCGTGCTCGATGATGCAGTAGGAGGTACGGGCCAAGGGACCAGTGGGTATTCTTATCAGCCCGCCCGCTTTCAGGAGGGTTCGTTGTCAGATACGGCTTTTAGGACGACAGCAAGACGAGGAATGGGTCATGAGCATCTTTGAGGACACGAACCCACGGGCGCTGAAGGAACTTCTGGTGGAGATTCACTCGGGCACGACCGTCCTGCCAGATTTTCAGCGGGACTTCGTTTGGGAGCCCGTCCCAACGCAGGAGCTGATCGTCTCCATCGCGAACAACTACCCCGCCGGCTCCCTCCTCAGGGTACGCGACATCAAAGGCCTCTTCGCGTGCAGGGAGTTCGAAGGCGCTCCCAAGCTCAATGGGCGGAAGCACACCTTCCTCGTGCTGGACGGGCAGCAGCGCCTTACCTCCTTGTATCAGGCCTTCTACGGGGTGGGCGAGCACCGCTACTTCTTGGACCTTCGCAAGCTCACGAAAGGGGCGGATTTCGAGGAAGCTATCTTCCACGAGCGTGCCACCACCAAACGGGCCAGGGCACTGCAGGACTTCGATGTGCAGGCCAGAGAGATGATTCTACCGCTAAGCGTCCTCAAGAACGGGACGGGCGGTTTTCTTGGCTGGCTCATGCAGGTCACAAATCCGCTCAGCGCTGACGAGCGGCGCGATATGCAAGACGCTCTGATGAAAATCAACCAGGACTGGATCTCCACGATCGACGACTACCACTTTCCCGTCGTGACCCTCTCCCAGGACACGGCTACCGACGCCCTCTGCACGATTTTCGAGACCCTCAACCGCACGGGTGTAAAGCTCGGCCCCTTCGAACTGCTGACCGCCCGGTACTGGCCCCTCAACGTGAACTTGCGGGAGCTGTGGGCTAAAGCGCGTGCGGAGCACCCGGCCATCGAAGCCTACGACGTAGATCCTTACTACGTCATGCAGATCATCTCCCTCCTGAGCCGAAGCGCCCCGTCCATCAAGAGAAGCGATGTGATGGAGCTGACGGCCGACGAGGTCAAGAATAACTGGGACTCGGCCGTGCGCGGGCTCGCCGCCGGGCTGGAGATCCTGCGCGACGACTGTCACGCCGTGCTCCCCAAGTGGCTCCCTTATCAAACCATGCTTGTCCCCCTGGCCGGCGTGCTGGCAAAGGTCGGCATCCCCCAGGGCCCGGAGGCCGGCGTCCACCGGGAGAAGCTCAAGAAGTGGTTCTGGTGTTCCGTGTTCGGACAAACATACGAGAGCCACGCGACCAGCCAGTCTGCCCGGGATTTCGCTGATCTCCTGACCTGGTTGAGCGGAGGCTCCCCTCCGGAAGCAGTAGAAAAGCCCCGATTCGACCCCCGCGACCTTCGGGATGTCACCCCACGGCAACGCGCCATCTATAGCGGGGCCATCTGTCTCATCCTCAAGAACGGAGCCCGTGACTTTCATACCCAAGCGGTTATCACAGGCAAGCTCATGACCGAGCAGGCCATCGATGACCACCATATCTTCCCTGCCAAGTTCCTGGAGGAAAGCGGCATTGGCCTGGCGCGCAGACGGGATTGCATCCTCAACCGCACCCTCATCGACGGGACGACCAACAAGATGATCGGGAAGCGCCCGCCGTCCGAATACATGAGAGACATCCGGAACACGACGGGGTTCCCCTTCGGTCCAGTTCTCGACTCGCACCTCCTGCCGTCCGGCGACAGCTCGCCCTTCTGGCGGGACGATTTCGAGGCCTTCCTGGAATGGCGGCAGGCCAAGCTTTGGGAAGAAATCAAGAAGGCGACTGGAAGCCGGGAGCCTTCGGACCTGGAAAGCACCAACGGAGAGGCCCGGTGAATAGGCATCCCGAGGAAGTCCCCATCCAGAGCCGAGACTACTGGTTCAAGGTGGTGGAGTTCCTCCAGCAAAACTGGGCCCTCCTTGATCCCGTGGACCACGGCTTCAAAGTCTGGTTCTTCGGAGACACCTCGGGGGTCTTCGACGACATCTCGTTCACCTCGCAAGCCGAGGCCGAGAAGGCCCTCAGGCGGAATGGGTTCGCGCGTTACGCCGAAGACCATGAGGCCCAGAGGTTCATCGCGCGCCCGGAGCCTCCTTTCTATCGCTTGCCGCATCCCAACGGGCCCATTTACTCCAGCGGACGCTTCTGGAATCGGGGGGAGGAATGACCAACAAGAAGAAGCTCATCGAAGTGGCGCTGCCGCTGGCGGCGATCAACGTGGCGTCGGCGAGGGAGAAGAGCATCCGGCACGGCCACCCCTCGACCCTCCACCTGTGGTGGGCGCGGCGGCCGCTGGCGGCGGCGCGGGCGGTGATCTTTTCGCAGATGGTGGACGACCCGTCGGAGTATGCCCAGGAGCTGCTTGACAACGACGCGCACCTCAGAAGGCGGGCCGAGAAGGAGCTGAGGCAGCGGCTGGCGCAGTGGGAATCGAAGGCAGGCGATCGCAGCCGCGGCCCGAAGCCGGCCCTCGCGGAGGCGGCGGCGGACCTGGAGCGCGAACGGCTCTTCGGGATCATCGAGGAGCTGGTGAAGTGGGAGAACACCACAAACGAGGCCGTGCTCCAGAAGGCCCGCGACGAGATCTGGGCGAGCTGGCGGCGGGCCTGTGCCGAGAACGCGGACCATCCGCGGGCCAAGGAACTCTTCGATCGCCATAAGCTGCCCGCCTTCCACGACCCCTTCGCCGGCGGCGGGGCGCTGCCGCTGGAGGCGCAGCGTCTTGGGCTGGAGGCCTACGCCAGCGATCTCAACCCCGTGGCCGTCCTCATCAACAAGGCCATGATCGAGATTCCGCCCAAGTTCGCGGGCCGGCCCCCGGTCAATCCAGAGTCCCACCGCACGGCCGACATGCGAACGTGGAAGGGCGCCGAGGGCCTCGCCGAGGACGTGCGCTACTACGGCCGGTGGATGCGCGGCGAGGCGGAGAAGCGCATCGGCCACCTCTACCCCAAGGTCGAGATCACGGCCGACATGGCCAAGACGCGGCCGGACCTCACACCGTACGTGGGCAAAAAGCTCACCGTGATCGCGTGGCTGTGGGCGCGCACGGTCAAGAGCTCGAACCCGGCGTTCGCCAACGTGGACGTGCCGCTCGCCTCGACCTTCATGCTCTCCACCAAGGCCGGCAAGGAGGCCTACGTCGAGCCGGTGATCGAGAACGGCGGTTACCGCTTCACGGTGAAGGTGGGCAAGCCGAAGGATGCGGAGGGAGCGAAGAACGGGACCAAGCTGTCGCGCGGGGCGAACTTCCAGTGCCTGATGTCGGGGACGCCGATCGCGGGCGACTACATCAAGGCTGAAGGCAAGGCCGGGCGAATGGATGCACGGCTGATGGCGATTGTGGCCGAGGGCGAGCGCGGGCGAGTGTACCTCGCGCCGACGCCGGAGCATGAGGCGGCGGCGCTCAAGGCGAAGCCGGAGTGGAGGCCAGAGGTCACGATCTCCGGCAGCACCCAGTATCTTGGCGTGAAGCCTTACGGCATGGATCGGTTCGACCAAATCTTCACCGATCGCCAAATCGTGGCACTGACGACCTTCTCCGACCTGGTGCAGGAGACGCGCGAGCGGGTCAAGAGCGACGCGCTAGCGGCAGGCTTGTCTAACGATGGCAAGCCCCTGCGTGATGGCGGAAGCGCCGCCCTTGCCTACGCCCAGGCAGTTGCCATCTCCCTCGCATTCATCGTCGACAAGGCCGCGAACATGTGGTCGTCGCTTTGCTTCTGGATGAACGACCGCGGCGCGATGCGGGAGACCTACGCTCGACAAGTGATTCCGATGGTCTGGGACTTCGCCGAAGCGAACCCGTTCTCCGCATCGGGCGGGAACGTCAATCTGTTTCTCGACAAGATCGCCATGGCCATTGCCGCAACGCCTGCATCGTCGCCGGCGTTGGCGCAGGCGGCCGACGCAGCAGTTCAGACGATTAGTGCCGACAAGATGGTGTCAACCGACCCTCCTTACTACGACAATGTTCCGTACGCCGATATCTCAGATTTCTTCTACATCTGGCTCCGCCGCTCGCTGCAGTCGGTCTTTCCAGATCTGTTCGCGACCCTCGCGGTGCCCAAGAAGGAGGAGCTTGTCGCCTTCGCGTACCGTCACAGTGACAAGGATGCGGCGAAGGACTTCTTCCTCAGGGGAATGACCCGAGCAATGCACAGTTTGGCCGAACTTGCGCACCCAGCCTTTCCAGTAACGATCTACTATGCGTTCCGGCAGTCGGAGACGAACGACGACGAAGGAACGTCAAGCACTGGATGGGAGACCTTTCTCGATGCGGTGATCCGCGCCGGCTTTGCTCTTTCAGGCACCTGGCCCATGCGGACCGAGCAAACTGCGGCGTTGAAGACAACTCGGAACGCACTCGCCTCCAGCATCGTCCTCGTCTGCCGGCCGTGCGCCGCCGACGCGCCTACCGCCACGCGCCGTGAGTTCCTCACGGCGCTCAAGGCCGAGTTGCCGCCGGCGCTGGCCCACCTCCAGCGCGGCAACATCGCGCCGGTGGACCTGGCGCAAGCGGCGATCGGGCCCGGCATGGCGGTCTACACGCGCTACGCCAAGGTGCTCGACGCCGAGGGCAAGGCACTGTCGGTGCGGGAGGCGCTCTCTCTGATCAACCAGACCCTCGACGAGGCGCTCGCCGAGCAGGAGGGCGACTTCGACGCCGACACCCGCTGGGCGCTCGCGTGGTTCGAACAGAGCGGGTTTGCCGAGGGCGAGTTCGGCGTCGCCGAAGTTCTTTCCAAGGCCAAGGCCACGAGCGTGGAGGGCCTCGTGGAAGCGGGCATCCTCCAATCGGGCCGCGGCAAGGTCCGGCTCCTGCGCCCCGGCGAACTGCCCGAGGACTGGGACCCGGCCACCGACCAACGCCTCACGACCTGGGAGATGGTCCACCACCTCGTCCGGGTTCTCGAAGCGGGCGGGGAAAGCGCCGCGGCGGAGCTTGTTGTGAGGCTTGGCTCGAAGGCCGAGACCGCTCGGGAACTCTGCTACCGCCTCTACACCCTGTGCGAGCGCAAGAAGCGCGCCCCGGAGGCGCTCTCGTACAACGCCCTCGTCCAGAGCTGGCCCGAAATCACCCGGCTGGCCCAGGAGGCCCCCAAGCCGGCGCCGAGGCCCGGCACGCTGGCCCACCTGGGAGAGGAGGAGTGACCCATGGCCATGGCCAACCCCGCGGAACGGCCCGAGAGGCGACAATGACCCCCGCCCAGGTTGACAATGGGGCCCCAGGCGGTTAACAATGATGGGCACCATGGGTGACACGGAGAGCATTCGCAAGCGGGCCCTTTCCCTCATCTCCGAAGACGGCCGAGGTGTCGCCATGAGGCTGGCCAAGGAGTTCGACCTTTCTCGCCAGGCCGTCCACAAGCACCTGAAGGAGCTGAGGAGCACGGGGCTGATCGAGGCCGAGGGCAGCACTCGAGCCCGCGTTTACCGCCTGGTCCCGCTCGCCTCGGCCCATCGCTCCTACCCCCGCGAGGGGCTCGCCGAGGACAGGGTTTGGCGGGAAATTGTTGCCCCCGTCGTGAGCGGCCTGCCGGAGAACGTGGTGGATATCTGGCGCTACGGCGTGACCGAGATGGTGAACAACGCCGTGGACCACTCGGGGTCCCCCACGGTCGAGGTTGGGGCTTGGCGCGACGCGGTCAAGACCTTCGGGATGATCCGCGACGCGGGGGAAGGCATCTTCCTCAAGATCCAGAGGGCCTTCGGCTTTTACGATCCGCGCGAATCGATCCTCGAACTCGCCAAGGGCAAGCTGACCACCGACCCCGTGAACCACACGGGAGAGGGAATCTTCTTCGCCTCGCGGGTCTTCGACTCGTTTCTCATCCGCTCGGGGAACCTCTCCTTCTTCCACGACAAATACCCGCTGGACCTCCTGGCGGACAGACCCGGTGAAGCGTTGGGAACCACGGTCAACATGTGGCTGAGCAACGGGAGTCTGCGCACCCTGAAGTCGGTCTTCGACGAGTTCGCCGTGCCGGAAGCCTACACCTTCGCCAAGACCATCGTGCCCGTCCGCCTGGCGCAGTACGAGGGGGAGAAGCTGGTCTCTCGGTCCCAGGCCAAGCGCCTGTCCATGCGCTTCGAGCGCTTCCGCCACGTGATCTTGGACTTCGCCGAGGTGGTGGAGATCGGACAGGCCTTTGCCGACGAACTCTTCAGGGTCTTCGCACAGGCCCATCCGCAGGTGGAGCTGAGCGCCGAGAACATGACCCCCGAGGTGGAGCGGATGGTCCAAAGGGCCAGGGTCGGCCCGGGTGAAACCGCCTGATCCAGGGGATTCGGGGATGGGGAAGAGAACGCTAGAGTGAGGAGCAAACCATGGCCATCACGAACTACGACCGGGTCGGCAAGGCATTGGATCTGCTCAAGTCCGGCTTAGCGCCCTTCGTGGAGCGCGAGCTGAAGGCCCAGCATGCCCAGCGGTGGCTGGAGTTCGCCCGCGAAGCGGTGGGACCGACGCAGGAGAAGCTCTTCAGCGGCACCGAGGAGCCGCCGTGGGATGCCGCCTCCCTCCTGGCCGTTCTTTGGAACCAGTGGAACACGGTCTTCAAGAAGACCCTCGGACAGGCCGAACGGACCCTGGTCAGCGAACTGCGGGATGTGCGCAACCGCTGGGCCCACCAGAGCACCTTCTCGTCCGACGACGCTTACCGCGCCCTCGACTCGGCCAGCCGCCTGCTCGCGGCCGTCTCGGCGTCCCAGGCGGAAGAGGTGGAGAAGCTCAAGATGGAGCTCCTGCGCCTGCGCTTCGACGAGCAGGTGCGCAGCGAGAAGCGCAAAAGCGCAGGTACGGCCATCGAGAGCCAGGCGGCGGGGAGCCTCAAGCCCTGGCGGGAGATCGTCACTCCCCACCCGGACGTGGCCTCCGGGCGCTACCAGCAAGCCGAGTTCGCCGCGGACCTCTGGCAGGTGCACCTGGGCGAGGGATCCGACGAGTACCGGGACCCGGTGGAGTTCTTCCGCAGGACCTACCTCACGGAGAGCCTGAAGCGCCTTCTGGCCGGAGCCATCCTACGGCTGGGGGGCAAGGGCGGCGATCCCGTTGTCCAACTCCAAACCAATTTCGGCGGCGGTAAGACCCACTCCATGCTGGCCCTCTACCACCTTTTCTCCGGCGTCTCCCCCACGGAGCTGGCCGGGGTGGATGTCATCCTCCGCGAGGCCGGGACCCAGAAGCTGCCCACCGCCAAACGAGTCGTGCTCGTGGGCAACAAGATCTCTCCCGGCAATCCCGTCACGAAACCCGACGGCTGCGTCATCCGCACCCTGTGGGGCGAGCTCGCCTGGCAACTCGGGGGGAAGAAGGCCTTCAAGCGCATCCAGGCCGACGATGAGAAGGCCACCAGCCCGGGCGACGCGCTGCGTGAGATCTTCAAGGAGTATGGGCCTTGCCTGATACTCATCGACGAGTGGGTGGCTTACGCCCGCCAACTCCACGACCAGGGTGATCTGCCCGCCGGTGGATTTGAGACGCAGTTCTCTTTCGCCCAGGTTCTCACCGAATCGGCCAAGCTCGCCAAGAACTGCCTGCTCGTCATCAGCCTGCCCGCCTCGGACACCACCGGCTCGCCGCACACCCAGGCGGACGATTCGGAGGTGGGGGGCCAGCGTGGGAGGGAGGCCCTGGAGCGCTTGCGCAACGTGGTCGGGCGGCTGGAATCCTCATGGCGCCCTGCCAGCGCGGAGGAGGGGTTCGAGATCGTAAGGAGGCGGCTGTTCGAGCCCCTGGCGGGGCCCGACCGGTTCAAGGACCGGGACGTGGTGGCCCAGGGCTTTGGAGACTTTTACCGGAGCCAGCACCAGGAGTTCCCGCCGGAGTGCCGGACGGCCGACTACGAGAAGCGGATCAAGGCGGCCTACCCCATCCACCCCGAGATCTTCGACCGGCTCTACAACGACTGGTCAACGCTCGCGAAGTTCCAGCGCACCCGCGGCGTGTTGCGCCTCATGGCCGCCGTCATCCACAGCCTCTGGGAAAAGGGGGACCGGAACCCTCTCATCCTGCCGGCGAACATCCCCATCGATGATCCCCGAGTGCAGTTCGAGCTGACTCGGTACCTCTCGGACAACTGGGTGCCGGTCATCGAGAAGGATGTGGACGGCCCCGAGTCGCTACCCCTGCGGCTGGACGGGGAGATCCCCAACCTCGGCAAGCACGCCGCCTGCCGGCGCGTGGCCAGGACCATCTACTTGGGATCAGCCCCTACGGCCGATGCGGCACATCACGGTTTGGAGGACAGGCAGGTGAAGCTGGGCTGCGTGATGCCCGGTGAATCACCAGCGGTCTTCGGGGATGCCCTGCGCCGGTTGGCCGGGACAGCCACCTTCCTCTACCAGGACGGAGCACGCTACTGGTACTCCACCCAGCCCACCGTGACCAAGGTCGCGGAGGACCGAGCCGAACAACTCAAGCGTGACCCCGACAAAGTAGCCATGGAGGTGGAGAAGCGCATCAAAAGAGACATGGAAACCAAGGGAGACTTCGCCAGAGTCCACCCGACGCCCCATGCAAACCAGGACGTGCCGGATGCCTTCGAGGCGGGGCTGGTGGTGCTCGGCCTCGCGCACCCCTACAGCAAGGAACCCTCGAGCCCGGCCGAGACGGAAGCGAAGGCTATTCTGGCTCTCAGGGGGAGCGTCCCACGCACTTATCAGAACGCGCTGGTCTTTTTGGCCGCCGACAAGACGCGCTTGCAGGATTTGGATGAGGCTGTGCGCGCCTTCCTGGCGTGGGAGTCCATCCTCGCTGAAAAGGAACAGCTCAATCTTACCCCGCATCAGGTCAGACAGGCCGAGACCCGCCGGTCCGCAGCGGACGGGACGGTGAAGGCCCGACTGCCTGAGACATACCAGTGGCTCCTGGTGCCCACCCAGCAGACACCACAGTCGGCCGTGGATTGGCAAGCGATACGGCTCACGGGGCAGGACGCATTGGCCGTGCGGGCCGGCAAAAAGCTGCGCAATGAGGAGCTGATTTTCACGGCGTTGGCGGGGACACGACTGCGGATGGATCTGGACCGGATTCCGTTGTGGCGCGGAGACAACGTGCCCCTGCGGCAGCTCGCCGAGGACTTCGGACGGTACATCTATCTGCCCAGGCTCGTGACGCCGTCGGTCCTGCTGGCCTCCGTCCGAGACGGGGTGGCGATTCTGACCTGGGAGCACGACACTTTCGCCTTCGCCGACAGCTACGACGAGGCGGCGGGGCGCTTCAGGGGGCTGCGGGCGGCCCAGCACCTGCCCGGGAGCGGCGATGACCTGCACGGCCTACTCGTCAAACCCGAGGTCGCGCGCAGACAGATGGATTTGGATGCCACGACGTCAGAGAAACCAGAACCGGCGAAGGAAAAAGGGGATGGCGCCGACCAAGGATCAGCAGGAACCATCGGCCCTAGTCCCGCACCTCAGCCGTCGCAGCCCACTCCGCCAAAACGCTTCTTTGGTTCCGTCAGGCTAAGCCCGGTCCGACTGGGAAGGGAAGCCGCCCAAATCGCCGACGAGGTGGTCGCCCATCTGCAGGCCCAGAGTGGCGCCGAGGTCACCGTCACCCTGGAGATTCACGCGAACATTCCGGAGGGCGCTGGCGAGGGCCTAGTGCGCACCGTCACGGAGAACGCGCGAACGCTGAAGTTCGACAATATGGGGTTCGAAGAGGAGTGAGCTCAATTGGGGAGGGGAACGTGAAAGAGCGGGACCTGAAATTCTGGAAGGTCGTGGACGGCCGAAAATCGCACTGGATCTTTCGTCAGGACGACCAGTTCTTCGTGATGACCGACATGGAGGAGTCCACCCGCGGCAACTTCTACATCGTCGACCAGCAGGAGGTGGGGAGGGTACAGAGAGAGTTGTCGGCCCCGGCCATCTCCCGGATCTTCCATTGCGAGGAGATCTACGGTGACATCAAAGGGGTTCAGGGCGGCGAGGAGCTCAAGCGGACGAACAAGGACCACTTCATCGGACGGCTGAGGGCCATCGGATACATCCTTGCGGCCGCAGGTCTCCTGGGCATCATGAAGGAAGGGCGCAGGTACTACTTCGTCAAGCAAAAGGGGCTGCAGAGGTAACCAGCCGAGGGTGTCTAGGGCGGCTTCTCTCATCACCCCTTGCCGAGCAAACACATCCAGGCACGCCAAGCCTATCATCCGTCCTGGTGCCCCATCCGGATGTAATAGGAATCCATGATCGTGAGGGCCTCCTGGGCGGAGAGCGTGGTCTGGCCAGAGTCCCTCAGCTCCTTCTCGCAGGCCAGCACGTGGGCGCGCCCCAGCTTGGGGTCGTTGGGCAGCATGATGCAGGTGGCGAGCACCCGGTAGTAGTCGCGCCTGCTTTCGAGGGCCAGCTTCTTGGGCTCCACGAGGTCCCGATAGACCCCGACCAGCACCTGCCACAGCGCGATCTCGCTCTGCGGGTTGGCGTCCCTGCGGAAGCCCTCCTCCCACTCCTCAAGACTCATGGGGTGAACCTCGTCGAGCGCCGTCTTGATCTCCTGGATGGCGGCGCGCGTCTTGGGCGAGAAGAACCAGTTCTTGGGGGTGCCCGGCCTGAGCTTGGAGGGGTCCGCCCAATAGGTGCCCTCCAGGCCGACCACCCGGATGGGCATGAGGGAGGCCATCACCTTTTCGGCCTCGGCCTCGGTGACCGTGCGGGTCTCGGGGTCGTAGACCTTCACGGTGGCGGGCGCGTTGGGA
>JAKAJA010000353.1 GCA_021814085.1 Acidobacteriota bacterium
GTTAGCCCGGGACAGGTTGAAGTGCGCCTCGGTATCAAGGAAGTCTGCATCGCAAAGACAGGAAAATAGCATCCTTATCCACAGATGAGGCGAGCAGCCAATGGGTTTGCTAGTCGGATGTCTCTTCTCGATCAGTTCCTTGCAAACACCGGGCTTGACGGCTTCATCAAGGAGATCTTGTCGGCCGAGGCGTGCACTTAAGCTGCCCCCTCCACCCTCATCGGAGAACCAATCGGGTAGCCCCGCGTGATGGCCCGCGATCAAGTAGGCAAGGATCCGTCCGCGCACGCCATTGCGGTGAACCGCGAAGATGGCCCCCGCCGTGGAGTGGTCCACGCGGGAAGGGCCCTCAAGATGCCTGTCATGGTTGCACTTGCTCTGAGCATGAAGGTACGCTTGAAACCTCTCACTGCATTTCCCCAAATCGTGCCACCAACCCGCCAATTCGGCCCAGTCTCCGGCGCCGAACTTGTCGCCGAAGACTTTGGCCCTCTCGGCGACGCCGCGCAGGTGGTCTTCAAGATCATGCCATTGGTTCCGCTCGTTGGGCGTATGGGCATATAGCGGCATGATGTTTCCCCCTTCCTCTGGCATGGCTTGAATGGCGCTATTTTACCCCTTCCAATAGTGAGGCGCTATGGCATATCTAAGCCCTTGCGGTGCAGGGAATGTGCACTTCGTTGAGGTGCGACGGGGAGGAAAAGGCGAACCGCGAGAGGGGAGACGTGATGCCAACCTGCCCTAAATGATGGGGTGATTCCTCTCTTCTATATGCCTGGGTACACATCCTGGCCGCGGCGAGGATGTGTATCCTCGCCTACGGGAGGTAAACGACGGACGGCAGTAGTTGCGAAACGTGATAATGCATGAGCCGGAAGGAGCCCATCTTCGCCGTCGGCGACGGCTCCCACAAAAGAACGGCGAATGGCGAATGGCGAATTTCGAATGGCGAATGGCGAATGGCGAATTGAAAGGCAAGGCCATTCGCGACCGGGAGGTCGCTCCCACAGGGAAAGGATTCGCCACCTGAAGGTGGCTCCTGCAGGAGCGAGAGATCGCGATCCAGTATGACCTTCTGGCCGCGGAAGAGGTGATAGCCCGACTCGAACGTCTCGTACGGAACCAGCCCCCGCGTCATGGCGGGGAGATACTGCTAGCGGCCTGCTAGGCCAGCTCGCTCGTGCAGTGGGCGCACTTCTTGGCAGCAATCGGGATGGCCGTGCAGCAGAAGGGGCAGTCCTTGGTGGCTGGAGCCGCGGCCTTCTGGAATTTGCTCACGGCTTTCACCAGCAGGAAGATGGCGAAGGCGACGATGAGAAAATCCAATATCGTGTTTATGAAGAGGCCGTAGTTCAGGGTGGCGGCGCCGGCGGCCTTGGCGGCGGCCAGCGTCTCGTATTCCTTGCCCGAAAGGTTGATGAACAGGTTGCTGAAATCCACGTTGCCCAGGAGGCGGCCTAGGGGGGGCATGAGGACGTCGTTGACGAAGCTCGAAACGATCCTGCCGAAGGCCGCCCCGATGATGATGCCCACCGCCATGTCCACCACGTTGCCCCGCATGATAAACGCCTTGAAATCCTTAATCATCTGTCACCTCCGCCTGAAGGCCGCATGGAATCGACTTTTGATGCAACCAGTATAGGTGCGCTATTATTGCGAGTAAAGGGAGGCGGGATGCTGCCGAAGCTCCTCTGGATTGCCTTTTTTGGGGCCCTGGGCGCGCTGGCCCGCTATGGGCTGGGCGGTTGGGTTCAGCGGCAGGCCTCGGGGGCTTTCCCCTGGGGCACCGTGGCCGTGAACCTCTCCGGGTGCCTGGCCTTCGGTTTGATCTGGACCCTCGCGTCGGAGCGCCACCTCATCGGGGGGGAGTGGAGGGTGATCCTGCTGGTGGGTTTCCTTGGTGCATACACCACCTTCTCATCGTTCGTTTTCGAGACGGGAGAGATGATGAGGGCGGGGGAGTGGCTCGCCGCGCTGGGCAACATGGCCCTCCAGAACGTGCTGGGGCTGGCCGCGCTATTCGCGGGAATCGTCCTCGGACGTCTCCTCTAAGGAGAAAGCATGAAGCTGCCCAAGGAAGCCGAACTGCTCAGGATCTTCATCGGGGAGTCGGACAGGCGCGGGGCGCGCCTTCTCTATGAGGTCATCGTCGAGGAGGCCCGCAAGCAGGGGCTGGCCGGGGCGACGGTGCTCCAGGGCACCATGAGCTTCGGGGCCAACAGCCGCCTGCACACGAGCAAGATCCTCCGCCTCTCGGAGGACCTGCCCATGGTCATCGAGATCGTGGACTCCACGGAGAAGATCGACGACTTCATCCCTTTCCTGGACGAGGTCATCCAGGAGGGCCTCGTGACCCGGGAGCGCGCGAACGTCATCTTTTACAGGCACGGCGCCCCGCCGGAGCAGTAGGGTCTCCTCGCGGCCTGAGAAAGGACCTGCTCAGTTCAAGACAAATCCGATGGTCTCGGCCCTCCCGGGCGCCCTGCACGTGTCCAGGACCCTGACGACCGTGTCATAGGACACGCCGTCCTCGGCATCGATGAAGAGGGTCTTGTCGCCTCGCGTCCCGTAGATGGCCGACAGCTGCCCGGGGAGTTCCTTCTCCGAGACGGCCTGGCGGTTCATAGCCAAGCGGCCGTCCCGGAAGATCTGGAGGACGACGGACGTGCCCTGGTCACCGGGACCTCGTGCGGGTACATGGGTTTGAAAGCCCGTCTGCAACACAGGCGTGATCACCATGAATATGATGAGAAGCACGAGCAGGATATCCACGAGCGGTGTCACGTTGATGGTCGCCGTCTTCCCCGGCCTCGAACCTCGGTCACCGGTCATGGGACACCTCCTTCTCCGCTCCGCTTTCTTCGGCTGACTTCACCGCCGAGAGCACCGCCTCTGACCGTTGCTTGATAATCAGCGCGATCCCGCGGAATCCCGCGCCCTGCGTGGCCCGAAGGGCGCCCTTGACCTCGCCGAAGGGTGCCTTGGCGTCGCCCATCAACCGGACCGGCCGCTCTGGATTTTCGGCGTGTGCGCCTCGCAGCGAATCGCCCAGCTGTTGCAGGTCGAGGTGCTTTTCCCCCAGGTAGAGCCCGCCCGACGCGTCCACCGAGAGGATGAGGGCCCTTTTCTCCTCCGGCTGGGGGCCGCCGTTGGCCGCCTCGGGAAGCTTGACCGCGTGGCCGGGCACGAGGAGGGGAGTGACGACCATGAAGATCAGGAGGATGACGAGGCAGACGTCGACGAGCGGGGTGATGTTGATCTGGTCCATGGCTCTGGTTCGCGCGGTTTGGCGGGGGTTCATGGCGGCCTCCTTAGGGCCGATCCGTAAATAGGGTTCGGTCGCGCGCGTGGCGCCGGGCGAGCAGGACGCGACGGCCGACCGCAGGAAGGGTGGTGCCCTTTCAAGGGAGGCCAACAAAGTGATGCGAAGCCCGCCGCCCGC
>JAKAJA010000354.1 GCA_021814085.1 Acidobacteriota bacterium
CCTCGTCACGTGCCGTAAGCAGGCCGCCCTGCGGCCCGGTCTCTTTTCGCTCAATGCTCCGACGGGCGGCGGAAAGACCCTTTCCAGCATGGCGTTCGCCCTGGAGCATGCCGCGCTCCATGGGCACGAGCGGATTATCTATGTCATACCCTATACGAGCATTATCGAACAGACGGCCCAGGTTTTCAGGGCCATCTTCGAGGATGCCGTGGTTGAGCACCACAGCAACCTGGACCCCGAGGCAGAGACCAACGAGAGCCGGGTGGCATCGGAAAACTGGGATGCGCCCATAATAGTCACCACGAGCGTTCAGTTCTTCGAGTCTCTTTTCACGGCTCGGCCAAGCCGCGCCCGCAAGCTGCACAACATCATCAACAGCATCGTCATTCTTGATGAAGCCCAGCTCCTGCCTCCCGATCTACTTGACCCAATCCTCCGCTCGATCGAGGACCTGACTCGATGCTACGGCGTGACTTGCGTTCTTTCGACGGCAACCCAGCCGGCCCTCGGTGAACGGCACGGATTCGGATGGCATTTCAAGGGCCTCTCTGGGATTCGCGACATCGTCCAAGACCCCGAACAGCTTCACGGGAGTCTGAGGCGGGTCAAGGTCCAGTTCCCGAGCGATCTCGAAGCGCCCGTTCAATACCGTGATCTGGCCGTCCGGCTCGGTGGGCATGAGAAGGTCCTGTGCATCGTCAACCAGCGCGCCGACGCGCGGGAGCTGGCGGGGCTCATGCCCGCGGGAACCCTTCACCTCTCGGCGCTCATGTGCGGCGAGCATCGCACGAAGGTTATCGCTCAAATTAAGAATGGGCTCCGGCAACCTGGAGACCTGAGAGTGGTCAGCACTCAATTAATTGAAGCAGGCGTCGACCTGGACTTCCCTGTCGTCTATCGGGCCTTGGCCGGGTTGGACTCCATCGCCCAGGCCGCGGGGCGCTGCAACCGGGAGGGCAGGGCGAGCGCCGAAGATTCCCCGGTAATCCTGTTCGTACCCCCCAAGCCATCGCCGCCAGGGCTGTTGAGAAAGGGTGAGCAAGTCACGCGAGAATTGATCCACGCCGGACTTCCCGATCCGTTGGCGCCGGATGCCTTCCGCCGCTACTTTGAATCCCTGTACTGGACCTGCAACACGTTGGACCGCCACGGCATTCTCGATCTTCTGCAACCGGGGCCGAACTTGGAACTACAGCTTCGCACGGCCGGCCAGCGCTTCCGCTTCATCGAGGAGGCCGGCATGGTTCCTGTCGTGGTGCAGTACGGCGAGAGCGCGAGATGGATTCATGAGATGAAGCGCCGGGCCGGTGATCGAGGCCTGCGGCGAAAACTGCAGCGCTTCGTGGTGACCGTACCGCTGAAGTGCCGCGACACGCTTGTCCGACAAGCAGAGTTGGAGGAGGTGATCCCGGGAGTATTTTGGCAAGTGAGATCCAATCTCTATGACGACCGGTTCGGCTTTGTCGGATGCGAGGGTACCGGTTATGACCCCTCGGACCTGACAGCTTAGAAGGGAGGTGCCCTTGCGGACGTATTGTCTCAAAATCTGGGGCGACTACGCGTGCTTCACGCGGCCCGAGATGAAGGTGGAGCGGGTGAGTTACGATGTGATGACCCCCTCCGCCGCTCGGGCTGTTTTCGAGGCTGTCCTCTGGAAGCCCGCGATTCAGTGGGTCGTGGATAAGATCGAAGTGCTCAACCCCATCCGGTGGACCTCCATCCGGCGAAACGAAGTGGGCTCAAGAGCGATCGTGGGAAAGCACGACTTCTTCATCGAGGAGAACCGCCAGCAGCGGGCGGGACTGCTCCTCCGAGACGTGGCCTATCTCATCCACGCCCACATGGTCCTGCGGCCCACCGCCGGCGACGGGAACTCCATGGCCAAGTTCATGGACATGTTCGAACGGCGTTCGGCAAAGGGACAGTGCGTCATGCAGCCGTACCTCGGGTGCAGGGAATTCTCCGCGTACTTCGAGTGGCTTCCCGAAGGCGGACAGCAGGCCTTGCCCATCGAGGAGACGCGTGACCTCGGTCTCATGCTCTATGACATGGCCTTCTCTCCCGCGAAGAAGGGCGGCGTCTCCTTCATGGGCGCTACGCAGAAAGGTTGGGCCAAGGTCGAGGGTGACGCTAGGCCGAGCTTCTTCAGGGCCCGTATCGATCGCGGCGTTCTCAACGTTCCCTCGCCCGACAGCCCGGAGGTGTTCCAATGATTCTCCAGGCTCTCTGCGACTACTACGACCGGAAAGCCCGCGATCCGGACGAGGCGCTTGCACCACCGGGGTTCGAGCCCAAGGAAATCCATCTGGTTATCGTCCTAGATCAAGACGGAAAGTGCGTCTTAGTCGAAGACACACGCGAAGGAGTTGGGCGGCAGCGACGAGGCCGGACCTTTCTCGTTCCTCAAGCTCCCAAAAAGTCCGTCAATATTGCGGCGAGCCTTCTTTGGGGCAACGCCGAGTATGTCCTTGGGGCTGCTGACGCGACTAAGCTTGAAGAGCAGATCAAGAAAGGCACAGCGCAACGTTACCGCAAGCGCTTATTGGACATGCACCAGAAGTTCCGCGGACAGATTGCCCTCCTGCCTCAGGCTGTCAACGAGGATGCCGGCATTCGATCCGTGACATGTTTTCTGGGAGGTAATGGCCCTACGGCGCTGCAAGAGAGCGAGAAGTGGCGAGATCTGGCAAAGGGCTCCGAGAACATAAGTTTCAGACTCTCGGGGGAGAACACTTTGGTTTGCCAGCGCGATGCTGTTACGCAAGCCATCCTCAGTGGAGGATCGCATGAAGAAACTCTGGTCGGCCGTTGCCTTGTAACTGGCAAAACGGGATCGGTTGAGCGTTTGCATCCACCCATTCGAGGTGTCCGCGGGGCCCAACCGACGGGTGGCAACATTGTCGCGGTCAACACACTCGCCTGTCCAGCCTTCGGATCGTACGGAAAGGAGCAGGGAGACAATTCGCCTGTATCACCTGCAGCCGCCTTCGCCTACACGACAGCCCTAAACCATCTTTTGCGCAAGGACTCGCGGCAGAAGCTGTTGGTAGGCGATGCCACGGCGGTATTCTGGGCCGAGAAGCCCGTCCGCATGGAATCGATTTTGGAGGACCTTTTCGGGGAGCCGCCGAAGGACAACCCCGACCGGCTGACCCAAGCGGTTCGGGCCCTCTATGAAGCCCCGAAGGCGGGTTCGCCCCCGCTGGGCGATGAAGAGACCCGCTTCTTCGTCCTGGGTCTTTCCCCGAACGCCTCCCGCCTCTCGGTCCGTTTCTGGGTCGTCACGACGGTTGGCGAGCTGGCCGGCAACATCCGCCGCCATTTCGACGACCTTTGCATTGTCCATGGCCCGAAGGAGCCCGATGCGCTTCCACTCTTTCGCCTTCTCGTGAACCTCGCTTCGCAGGGCAAGGCCGACAACATCCCACCGAACCTTGC
>JAKAJA010000010.1 GCA_021814085.1 Acidobacteriota bacterium
CCAGCGGGCGATGTCCCTGTCCAGAGCCGCGGTGAAGGCGGTGGCGTTGGCAAGGAAGTAGGCACGCTTTTCAGGCCGGAGATCTCCCAGCCCCTCGGCCACATTCCGGGCGATGATGGGCCCGTTCTCGGGGTTGAGCCAGAAGAACGGGTTGCCCTCCATGAGGGACGGGTCCACGTACCCTTCGCATACCGAAGTGGGGACGTTGACGCGCGTCGCCCCCGGCGAGACGTCGATCCATTTGCATGGCATCCCTTTGGCCTCTTCCTTGGACGGTGTCCCGTTCGAGGAGGCCTTGATGGCCGCGGACTCGTTGAAGTACCCCGTCCAGATCACCACATCCGCCTTCGCGAGGCGCGCCTTGGCGGGGGCCTCCACCATGAGGTCCTTCCTCAAGATGCACCCCTTGAAGAGGCTGAACGTATCCACCTGGTTGCCGCCGACCGCCTTGACGATGGGCTCCAGGTCCGTCTCCGCGACGGCCACCGACAGGCGCCCGTGCTCGGCACCCCATGAGCCGGCCGAGATGCTCCATGCAGCGGCGAGAAAAAACGCCAGGCGGACCCATCGCATCGGAATGAAGCTGCTCATTGTGCACCTCCCAACATGAGGACGATAAGATTAAAGGCGGTTCGCTCCGGGCATCTGATAGCGGACCTCATCCAGTGCCCCGCAGGCGAGTGCCGCCACCACTTCGACGACTTTTCCAGAAAGGCCCGACCGGATGCCGATCCCTCGGGCCATCAGTTCTTCTTCCAGGGGACGCCCTATGGCGCCGCACAGCAGGAGCTCCGCGCCCATTTCCTGCAGCTTGGAAGCCTTTTCGCCTGCTCCGAGGGGGGCGCACCGTCGCCGGGCGATCAGGGTGCACCCGCGCTCATCGATCCGCCACAGCGTGAGCCGCTGGCAGAAGTCAAAGGCCGGGGCGACGCGATCTTGAAAAGCAGGCACGGCCACGAGCATAAGGCCCTCCAGGCCGAAGAGAGAGCAATCGCCGTGCCGTCTTGGGATGTGCCTTAATTATTACAGTGTTACAAGGGGTGCGGACCACGCTGTGGGGGAAAAACGGTGCGATATGCACCTATCAATGAATCAGATAGGTGCACAATGCAATATCTTGCCAGCTGTTCTTTCGCCGCGGGGCTACCCTTTGCCGCGCCTGAGTTTTCGCCAAAGGGTCGTTTTGTCGATGCCGAGCTCTCGTGCCGCGGCGGTGCGGTTGCCGCCATGGCGCTCCAGTGCAGCCGCGATGATGGCCATCTCCACCTGGCGCAAGCTGCTTCCGGACGCGTGACGGCTCGCGGAGGTTTCGTCCTCCAGCAGCGCCTTGGGCAGGTAGCCCGGCAGGATGAGACTCTGGCGGCAGAGGACGAACCCGTGCTCCACGGCGTTCTCGAGTTCCCGGATGTTGCCGGGCCAGTCGTAGCGCATGAGCCGCTCCATGGCCTCTGGCGCAAATCCCTGGACGCCTCGGCCATGCAGGTGATTGAGTTTTTCGAGGAAACGGCGGGCTAGGGATGGGATGTCCTCACGCCTCTCCCGAAGGGGAGGGATTGCAATCTGCATCACGTTGAGACGGTAGTAGAGGTCCTCCCGGAACCGTCCCGCCGCCACCTCGGCCCGGAGGTCCTTGTGGGTCGCCGCGACGAACCGGACGTTGGCTTTCACCGGCGAACTTGAGCCCAACGGTTCGTAGGTCCGCTCCTGAAGGACTCTCAACAGCCTGACCTGAAGGGCGGGGGAGATGTCCCCGATCTCGTCCAGGAACAGGGTGCCGCCTTCGGCCGCGGCGATCCGGCCCCTGCGATCCTTCTTCGCGTCCGTGAAGGCCCCCGCCTTGTGCCCGAAAAGCTCGGATTCGAGCAGCGTGTCGGGCAGGGATCCGCAGTTCAGGGTGACCATCGGCTTTCGGGCCCTCCGGCTCAGGTGGTGGAGGGCCCGGGCCATCAGCTCCTTACCGGTGCCGCTCTCGCCGAGCAGGAGGACGGTGCTCTCGCTTTCGGCCACGAGGGGCAGGAGCTTGAATATTTCCTGCATGCGGTGGTTCGAGGACGTCATGTCGTGGAAGGTCACGCGCCCCTCCACGGCCTTGCGCAGCTCCTCGACCAGGGAGAGGTCCCTGAAGGTCTCCACCCCGCCCACAACCTCCCCTTCGGCGTTGCGCAGGAGGGCGGTGCTCACGCTGATGGGGATGCGGCGCCCCGAGGCGGTCAGGATGTTCACGGGTTTGTTGACGATGGGTTTACCGCTCGCCAGGGTCTGCTTCAGGGCGCACTCGCCCTCGCAGATATCCGCACGGAAGACCTCACAGCATGGGCGGGACAGCGCCGCATCGGGCGAGACGCCGGTGATCTCCGCGGCCGCACGGTTGAAGGAGGTCACGGTAAATTCACCGTCCACCGTAAAAACGCCATCGTTGATCGAATCGAGGATGGCGCGAAGATCGGAGGGGCCGCTCGGCGATTCGGCTCGTGTCTTGTCCCTCCCGGTCGAGGTTTCCATGATGCCTCCCATTGCATTATGCAACCAAATGGCCACCCCATCCAGCACGGCCCGAAGGATGACCCGTGGGATACCCAGTGGGACATGTTCATGTGCCTATTGGGCGCCATCTCGTCCCTGCTCTTCCTCGGCCGGTGGCACGACCGGCAGATCAGGACCCTCAAGGCCGCTCTCCGGTGAGGGTCTCTCTCGGAAGGCGGTGGTTTGATGACCCTGAAACGAAGGGCCGCCCGTGTGGGGCGGCCCTTGTTGGCGAGACCGGTTGGCCATTTTCTGGCCCAGCTCTGCTGAATCGCGCGCAGACGGGCCTAGCAGGTGCCGAGAAATTCCCGTAGGTCGCGCGGCCCATGCGAGTGTCTCAGCCGCCTGCTAGTCGACGAGAATCATGATCGAGCGGCTGGCGCGAAATTTGTCCTTCGCGAGGAGCTTCAATGTGGCCTCCTGGCCGTCGGGGGAGATCTGCACGGCGTAGTCCTGGCCGGCCTTGAAGACCGAGGCGGGTGCGACCCGCACCTTGCGGATTTTGGGCAGGCCTTCAATCCCGGCGCTGATGGTGATGGCGTCGGCCGAGCGCAGGTCCAGGTGCTGCGGGAACTGGTCCTCACCGTACTTGACCAGGGAGGGCTTCTGCAGCCACGAGGCGCGGATGGCCCCTTCCTGAACGAGGTTCTTTCGGGCGCCTACGCGATAGAAGACGGCGTTGTTCCTCGACTCCAGGTCATCCCGCTGGCCCTGCAGGTCCACCACCTTGAGGGTGAGATCCTGCCGTTCCGCCTGCAAAAGACCCACCTGCTGCGTGAGGTCATCCTTCTTGGCGTTCAGGTCCGCCACCTGCTGCGTGAGGGTGTCCCTCTCCTTGGCCAGGGTATCCCGCTGGGCGATGGCCGTATTCTTGGCGTTCACGAGGGCCTGCCTGTTGTGTTGGATCACGCCGTAGGGGCTCACCTTCGCATCGCCCTGCGTCACGAAGGTGCCATACACACCGTTGCTGTAGAAGTTCCAGACCTTGAACCCGGGGACGAGTTCGTCCATGAGGTTCACCTGCTGGACGAGTTTCTTGGCCGTTCCCTCATCCAGGCCCTTCTCCTTGGTCAGGTAGGCCATGGCGATGTCTGCATGCCGTTCGCCCTTGGTGACGTCTACGGGCGAAGGGAGGGTCTTCTCGAGGTCCTGGACCTTGACCCTCAGGTCCTCCATGGCCTTCTGCTTGGCCAGTATGTCCGAGATAAGGTCCTTGTAGCCGATGCCCTCCTCGTTCTTAAGCTTGGCCTCAAGTACGTGCTGTTGGTCGGGGGTCAACCCCTGCGCCACGAGGCTTCCCACGTCCTGGCCGCCCTGCTGCACGTACTGCTTGACCAGGGCATCCATCTCCTGCTGGTTGGAGTCGATTTTCTTTTCCAGCTTGGCGATTTGCTGGGCCGTCTCCATTTGAGAGGACACGCCGCTTGACTTGCCTTGGCCCAAGGCGCAGGCCACGAGGATCCCCGCCATCACCATGGCCACCAGAATCTTCAGTTCCCTTCTCATGTTGTGTCTCCTTTCTTTTCCGTTCCTGTTGTCGTGCGCCATCGGCGCGCCAGCTGCCTCTTGCGGCGCAAGCCCCATGCCATTTCGGCGTGTTGTGCCATCGCCATGTTTCTCAGTGGATTAGGATGGCGGCGCCCAGAAAATGCTTGACGTTGCGCCTCGAAACGGGGAATATTTCCCTGTAGTTCAGGGGTTGGGGAGGGTGAACATACCCTGCCGTTGGGCTGTCCAGGCCCGACATGATCGGAGGCGGACCGTTGGACGCCAAAGGAGCACATGAACGGCGACTCGTGATGGTCGTGGAGGACGATCCCGCCATGCGGGAAGTCCTCAGGATTCGCCTGGGCCAGTGGGGGTTCAACACCTGTTCGGCGGCCTCCGCGGCGGAGGCTCCCCCGGTCTGCGAGGGGCAGAATCCGGATGTGGTCATCTGCGACGTGGCCCTGACCGACGGCTCCGGCCTGGACCTCCTTCCCGATCTTCGGGGCACGCCGCCCCACCGCCCCGTGGTCATGATCACGGCCCACGGGACCATTGATACGGCGGTGGAGGCGCTCAAGCGCGGGGCCGTGGATTTCCTCACCAAGCCCCTCGATCACCGGAAACTCAAGGCCGTGCTGGACGAAGCGATGGCGGAGGCGGACCAGCGGGGATCCCTCCGGCAGCTGGAGGCCAAGCTGGCGGGTGGCCACGGGCTCGGGCCCCTGGTGGGCGGCAGCCCGGCCATGCGCGAGCTCTTTCGGACCATCGAGATCCTCGCGGGAAGCGACGCGTCCGCCCTCATCACTGGCGAGAGCGGGACGGGCAAGGAATTGGTGGCGCGCGCCATCCACGACATGAGCGGCCGGGCCTCGCGAGCCTACGTGGTCGTGAACGCCGCCGCCATCCCCGAGGGCCTCATGGAAAGCGAACTCTTCGGCCATGAGAAGGGGGCCTTCACGGGCGCCGTGTCCGCGCACGAGGGGTGCTTCGAACTGGCCGACCGGGGAACCCTCTTTCTCGACGAGATCGCCGAGATGCCCCTCGCCCTGCAGCCCAAGTTCCTGCGGACGCTGGAAAACGGTAAGGTTCGGCGGCTCGGGGGTAACCACGAGGTGACCTTCGACGTCCGCGTCCTTGCGGCCACCAACCGCGCGCCGGAAGACGCGGTCCGGGATGGCATCCTCCGTGCCGACCTCTACTACCGGCTCAACGTCTTCACGGTCGTGCTCCCCCCCTTGAGGGAGCGGGAGGAAGACATCCCGCTCCTATCCCAGCATTTCATCGTCCAGTTCAACAGAAAGCACGGCGCCTCGGTAGAAGGCGTACGCCAGGATACCCTCCGGCTCCTCATGGCCTACCCGTGGCCGGGGAACGTGAGGGAGCTTCGCAACGTCCTGGAGCGCGCCGTCATCCTGGCCAAGGACGGATGGGTCGAGACGGTTCACCTCCCGCCCTACGTCCGGAGCGGGGCCGGCCAGGTTGGTCAACGCCTCACGGCGGGGCTTACCATGGCGGAGGCGGAGAAACTCCTCCTCCTCGACACCCTTCGGGCAAGCGGCAACAACAAGGCGGAGGCTGCCAGGAGGCTGGGCGTGGACGTGAAGACCATACGCAACAAGCTCAAGACCTACGGAATGGACGGCGCGGGATGAGGGTCTCGACGCGGCTGGCCACCAGCTCCGGCCTCGTTTTTCTCCTCCTGACGGGCGTGCTTGCCTACGAGGTGGGCCAGGTGAACCGCCTCGCCCGGCTCAGCGGGGGACTGGCACGCTCCGGCCTGGCTGCGGCCGAGCTCTCCATCGAACAGATCGCGGATCTGGGCGACCTGGAGGCGGGGGCGAAGAAGGCCTTCGTCACGCGGGATCCCGACTATTCGATTCGGGTGCGGGATCTGGCGGACCGGGTGAGCAGCCGCCAGGAGAAGATGGCCTCCCTCGGACTTTCGGAGGGCGTGCGCACCCAGTGGGACCTCTTTGGAACGGCCTGGCGCCCCGTCCGCCTGGCGATCCCCGGCTTCGTTACGGGCAAGGTGGTGGAGGATGAGTTCCTGGGAAGTCTCGGGCGGGCGCAGGCGCAGGCCCTCGCCCTGGCCACGGCCACCCGGGTGGCCATCCGGGAAGATGCGGCGAGGGCCCAGTCCTCGGCAGACCGGGCATCGGTCCTCTCCCTCGCGGCGGCATCCATGGCCCTTCTCGTGGGGGCCGTGGCCCTGACCCTGACCGTGAGGTCCATCCAGCGTCCCCTCACGCGCCTCGCCCGCGGCACCCGCGCCGTGGCCCAAGGTCACTTCGACGAGTTGATCGAAATCAGGGGCGGGGACGAATTCGCCCTCCTGGCCGCCGACTTCAACCAGATGGTGAAGAAGCTCGGGGAGCTGGACCAGATGAAGAAGGACCTGCTCTCCCACGTCTCCCACGAGCTGAAGGCCCCGCTGGCGGCCATGCAGGAGACGAACCAGCTCCTGTTGGAAGGCATCCCGGGGCCGGTCACGGAGGACCAGCGCCGCCTCATCGGCCTGAACCTCCAGAGCGCGCGGCGGCTGTCCGCCCTCATCGCCAAACTCCTGGACCTGTCTCGCATGGAAGCCGGGGTCATGGACTACGACCTCAGACCTCACGACCTCTCGCCCGTCCTCCGGGGAGCATGCGGCGAGATGCAGGTCCTGGCCGGGGAGAGGGGGGTCACCCTCCGCTTGAGCCTCCCTCCCGATCCCCTTTGGATCTTTGGCGATGCGGACAGGCTTTACCAGGTGGTCGCCAATCTCCTGGAAAACGCCATCAAGTTTTCCCCCCGGGGAAGTGAGGTCCGCCTCGCGGCCTCCCTGGCCGAGGACCTTCCGCCGCACACCCCCGAAAGGGTGCGCCCGAGCCTCGCCTGGGACCCGTCGGGCAAGGGGGCCGTGTTGGTCTCCGTGTCGGACAGTGGGCCGGGCATCCCCGCGGACCAGAGGGACAAGATCTTCGAGCGGTTCCATCAGGTGCCCCGCGGTCGGGGGCGGGAGGGCGGCGGGGTCGGCCTCGGGCTGGCCATCTGCAGGGAAATCGTCAGCGCGCATGGGGGTGCCATATGGGTAGCCAACTCCGACGGCCAGGGGAGCCTCTTCACCGTGGCGCTCGCACCTCTCCCCTCCGCGGACCCGCCTGTCGCCGAACCGCCGAGCCCCTCATGAGTGCGCCCGTGCGTTTGCCCAACCTCCTCCTGGGCATGTGGCTGCTCCTCTCGTCGGCCTGTTCCGGCGCGGCGATTCAGGCGGACCGCTACTTCGCCCACGGAGACTACATCAACGCCGCTGCCGCCTACGAGGCCGCCATGGGGGCCAAGGGCCAGGAGGCGCCCACGGCCAGAACCCTCTATAGGCTGGCCATCTCCCGAGGGACGCCCGGCACGGCGGCCTTCGATCCCGTAAAGGCCATCCAGGCCTTTGACGACCTGTCCAAGCAGTACCCCGGCAGTTCCTATGCGCGAGATGCGGTTTTCCCTGCCGCGCTCTTGAAGGAACTCCTCACATCCGCGGACAGGAAGGCGAGCCTCCAGCGGGACCTCGATCAAGCCCAGGCCAAACTCGATGCCCTCACCCGGAGTTCCCAAGAGGATGGCCAAAACCTACGGCGAGAGATGGAGGACCGGAAGGCCCAGGTGCTCCAGCTGAAAGCCAAGGTTACTGAACAGGAGCAGGCCCTCGCCCGCCTCAAGGCCCAGATGGAGCAGCTCAAGCGCATCGACCTGGGCGCCTCGGCCAAGTAGGGGCGTCCAGAATGCCTCCCGGGAAGGGTCTGGCCTCCGCCCTTTCCCGGATTCAAAAGATCAACGACGGTCTGGATGAAGAGGTCGGGCTGGTCCACGAAGGTCATGTGGCAACTCATCCGGAATTCAGGTCCGTGTCGACAACGCACACCTCGGCGGCAAAGACGAAGGCCTTCCCTGGCCTGATGGCCTGAGGGGTATTCTCGCGCCACCATCGGGCGGCTGTTGGATTAGCGGCTTCGAGTGCCGCGATCGCCTCGACCACGGCTACCGCATATCCGCGGTGCCGATCGAGTCGGCCAAAGAATGGCGCCCACAAGCGGGCAAATAGACTCTTGGGGCCAGTCAATACGCCGGAAGCGCGCCAGTCTTTGGCATGGCCGTGAAAGAGCGGGAGCGGAATGCGCACGCCAACCCAGGCCCGTCGAATTTCCTCGGGCGCCTCACCGGGGGGAGTAGCGATAATTCGAATGTAGGTTCGCTTCATAGCTGGTCCCCCATTCCCACCTGGACGATTCTCATCCCACGAGCCAGGCGACCGCACCCACACGACACGACGCCCGACGGAACGGATCCTCCAGGTCAAGGTCCCTGTTCACCGGCGCCATCCTCCGCGCAGCCGGGCAAGGCCAGCGCAGCCTGGACGGCGGCCAGCGCATCGACCCGACCCCAACCGTAGGTCTGGTTCGGCACGCTCGCGGGCGTATCTGCCCCACAACCGTCGGAGGTGGTGAGGGGATGGGCGCTATGGCGAACCAGCTCCTCCACGGCCCCCACTTGTCCCTTCATGTCGGGCCGGGCGGAGAGGAGGAGGGCCACGAGGCCGGCCACATGGGGTCCGGCCATGCTCGTCCCCGACATCGTGCCGTAGGATTTTTTGGAATCCCTCGTACAGGAATACACACCCACACCCGGAGCCGAGACATCCGGCTTCATCCGGCCGCTGTCATCCACCCTCACGGGCCCTCTGCTGCTGAAGGGGGCGATGGCATCCGTAAAGTCCGTGGCACCCACGCTGAAGGCCTCGTCGTAAATGGCGGGCGGGTCATTGACCGTGGAACAGCCAGGGCCCGAATTCCCCGCCGAGGCCACCACCACGATTCCCGCGGCGCGGACGTTCCGCACCACGCTCAGGAGTACCGTGGGGTCCGTGCATCCCTCGCTGGCCGGGCATCCCCAGGAGTTGTTGATGACCTGCGGCGCCCTGGAAGGGTCTGGGTTCTGGTCATTCAGGTTCGTGGGGGCCAGGAACCACTGGAAGCACTCGCTGTAACTCGCGGGGGTTCCTACGCCCCGGTCCATGTTGCGGCACCCGATCCAGGTCGCCCCAGGAGCCATGCCGACCTGGTTGCCTTTCCCGTCGTCGCCGACCATGGTCCCCATGGTGTGGGTCCCGTGGCCGTAATCGTCGCAGGGGACGCGCGAATCATGCCCGCATAAAGAGCCACCGCCCGAATGGATCGCGTCGTGCCAGCTGTAGTTGTGGTCCACCTTCTTGCCATTCCAGCCCCGGTAGTGGCGCTTGAGCGCCTGGTGGTTCCAGCGATACCCCGTGTCCTGGCCACCCACTACGATGCCCTGGCCGCGGAAGCCCAGGGACCACGCTTCAGGGGCGCGGGTCTGTTCCAACCCCCAGGTCACGCCATCCGTCGCAGGAGACTCTTCCGCCACGGGAGCCATGGGAGGATCGGCCATGCGGACGGGGGGGTTGGCGAAAATGTGCGCCACGTCCCGCCGTCCGGCCATCTTTTCCACGACTCCCCGGCCCCCCTTCACCCAGATCATGTTGGCCACCCAGAAGGGCCTTGTCTCGGCGCCCAGGGCCCTGAGTTCCGCCAATATGCCTGGCTGTGTTCGGGCAGCCACCTCCCTGAGCGCCCCGACGACGATGGCCACCCGATCCTCCCGCGAGCATGAAAATTTCGCAGGGGCCAGATCGGCTTGTTCAACCAGAAACACAATGAATTCGGCGTCTCCATTGCCTAACGCCGCTAAAACCCAGGGGTCAACCTTTTGTGCCAATTGACGTGTAACCTGGCTTGGTGTGGAAAATGCCCCATAGTCCTTTTGCATAATTGTAGGTATTTCATTGGCACGCTGCACACCGGAAAGGCAGATCGTCACGACCAGAGTGATCCCCGTCATGAAGGGCGGCCTACACATGGTAATCCTCCTCCCACATTGCGTTATAGCCTCGTCGGCATGGCGTCAACGGAGGTTCCCATGGGGGCTTTCCATGCCCTCGCGATGCAGACACCGTTTGTAATTGTGTCTCGTTTTTATGCATCTCGTCCTGCGTCATATACCCCAGCATTGGCAATCTGTATAGATTACCCCTACCATTACACAGGGATCTTGTCTAAAAGTATACCCGTGAGTGCTGACGAGAACGCTCACTGATTTCCGGGAGTGTCGTCGCTACGGCGTTTCCATCGCGGTTGGTTGGGGAATTTCTAAGGAGGGAGCTAACGGTCATGCGAAGAATCCTAATGGGAGTAGGCCTGGTGCTCTGCCTCTGGGCCGCCACCTTCTCGGTCCCGATCTGGGCCCAGTGGACCGGGGAGATCGGGGGCGGCTACGTCTGGCAGAACTACTCAGGGAACGAGAACGCCTTCCGGACCCAGTACGGGCAGCAGCAGGGCTGGCTTCTGGAAAGCTTCAACCTGGCCTATGCGGAGAAAGGCCGAGACGTCTTCTCGCTGCAGGCCTCCGGGTTCGGCCAGGCAGAGCCCTCATCCAGCGCTGCGCTTCTGTTCCGGGCCAAGGGAGGGTGGACCTTCACCCTCAACTACGACAAGCAGAACTCCTACTACAACATCGCCAGCGGTGACTTGGCCAACCGGACGAGCGATTGGACCATCGAGCGGTGGCGCGGCGCCATCGTCTGGGACGGTTGGTCCGCCGCCAAGCTCACCCTGAACCTTCGCTATTACAAGAAGGACGGGTACGTCTACCGCGGCATCTACGGCCAGAACAACGTCTTCTCCACGAAGGACAACTACAACCAGGATATGAAGGAAGCGTCCATCAAGATCGAGACGAAGACGCTTCCCGTTTACATCTCCTTCGAGCAGGCCTACACCGTCTACGAGCAACAGGACCGCTGGGAGCCCAACCTGGCCAACGGCGGCGCGCCCATCTTCCCGCCGAGCGGCAGCTACCTAGCCGCGGCCTCGACGCCCCGCGACAACAAGACGACCATCCCCGCGAGCCGCCTCATCATGACCTACCGAAACTCCTGGATCGACGTGGCCGGGTCCCTGTTCTACAGCAAGTCCAGCATGGACACCAACGGCAACCGCCTGACGATCTACGACACCTACTCCAACGGCGGCCAGTTCCAGTGGATGGACAACACCAGCGGCAACGCCTCCATGGACAACAAGGCGGGGAATATCGACGCCAACATCCATCTCGGATCCGGTTGGTCGTTCCGCTTCGCGGGTGATTATCGTGATTCCACGCAGGACTCCAACCTGCTGGGCGCCCATATCCTCCGTCTCGGCAACCCCGGCGGCTTCCAGCAGGACATCGTCACCCCCATCAGCCAGAATGGTTTCTTCGACGTGAAGGACACCATCGGGAAATTCGAGGTCGCCAAGCAGTTCTCCGGCTGGAGCCTCTACGGCGGCTATCAGGCCGGCTCCCGGGACGTTTCCTGGCGGCGCGAAACCGACGATCCCGGGCAAGACACCTCCCGCACGGGCCACGGCTGGTACTTCGGAGGCACCTGGTCGCGCACGCCAGCCCTCAGGATCAACGCCGAATACTCCGACGGGACTTTCTCCAACTACGTGTTCCGGACGGACCCCCAGCAGGTGAAGCGCTTCACCTTCAAGCTCTCCTCCCAGCTCGGCGGCGGCTGGAACATCGGCGCCCGTGCCAACTGGGAGTGGGCCGACAACCCGCCGGAAGTGGCTAACGTCTCTCGCCAGGCGGAGTCTTTCGGGGCGAACTTCGGTTGGGCCAACAAGAAGGGCGACGGCGGCGTCAACATCCTGGCCGACATCCTCACCCTCGATGCCTTCACGGCCATCTACTATCCGAGCGGCCGCCCTGGCGTGTCCCGCTACAATACGGACGTACTCGTCTTAACGGCCAACGGGTTCTTCACCGTCGGGCGGGTCCATGTTACGGCCGACCTGACCAAGGTGAACGACACGGGGACCAGCTGGCCCCTGACGAGCTGGGGCGGCGATCTTCGTGCGGCCATCGATGGCCCCAAGAACACCCAGTTCGTCCTCTTCGGGCAGTACCGTTCGTACGTCGAAAGTTACACCAATTTGGATAACTACTACATGAGACGCTACGGCGTGATTATCCGGTGGAGGTTCTAATGGCGCGCGGACGCTTGTGCATTGCGTTAGTGACCGTCGGGATCGCGCTGGCAGGGCTTTCCCTGGGCCTGCGGGGCGCGGACAACAAGGACAAGGGAGGCGGGCTCGTCGGGGCTGAGACCTGCGCCACTTGTCACGAGGATGTGGCCAAGGCCTTCAACGCTGGTGCCCACGGCCAGCTCATGGCCGCCCGCTCAAAGGACGTGCTGAACAAGGCGTGCGAGGGCTGCCACGGACCGGGTTCGGCCCATGCGGACAACCCGAGCAAGGCCAACATCAACAGGAAACCCCGGCCCGAGGCCTGCCTCTCCTGCCATCCCCAGGCCCAGGCCCTCATGGCCGCCAACCTTCCGGCCCACGGCCGCAACAACATCGCCTGCCTGGACTGCCACGTCCCAGGGCACTCTCCCGCCCCGGCCCAGCCGCTCCTTAGCGCGGAACCGGCCGTCCTGTGCGCCAAGTGCCACGGGAACGTCGCGGCCCAGTTCAATCTCCCCTACGCGCACCGCAAGGGCGACAAGCCCTTCGCCTGCACGTCCTGCCACACGGTCCATGGTGAGAATCGCACGGGCAACCTGCGGGAATACGGCTACAGCGGAGTCTGCGCCGAGTGCCACATCGACAAGGCCGGCCCCTACGTGTTCCCCCACCCGCCGCGCGCCGCGAACGGATGCATGCAGTGCCACCAGCCCCACGGCTCTGCCAACCCCAAGATGCTCACCCGCACGCGCATCGCCGACCTCTGCCTGGAGTGCCACACGGGCCTGCCCAGCTTCCACACGATCAACCAGGCGAAGTACCACAACTGCCAGACTTGCCATATCGCCGTGCACGGTTCGAACCACGACCCCAACCTGAAGGATGACTGAGCCACCAGCGCTCATAAGGAAAGAGGAGGAATATCTGATGAAGCGGACCCTAATTGCCCTCTTGGTTCTGGCCCTTGCGGCGACCTCGCTGGCGGCTTCGGCGTCGCAGGGTGGCGTCACCGTCCCCGTGGCGCAGGAGCAGAGCGTACAAAAGGCCTTGAACACCATGTACACTAAAGCTCAGCTGGCCAGCGGAAAGATTTACGTGGGCACTGGCACCTGCCTGAGCTGCCACGCCCAGGCGGCAGGATTCCTTGACACTTATCACCCCAACGCATTGCGCAAACCCATGGGCATGTACACCCTCCAGCCCTTAAAAGGCGTTCTGGCGAACTCTCTTGGCGGGGCCCAGGACGACTTCATCATGGGCCTGGACTTCAATACGAAGACCGGAACCCCCTTCGACGCGCTTAAGCCCAACGCACCCATCCTGTCCTACAACGCGGGCAACGATACCTACTGGATCCAGCTTGGCCCCAGCGGCCTGAAGGTTCAGGTCGTGGCCACCTGGGCCGGAATGAGCGAAGGGAACGGACAGCGTTACATGGTTCGCATCCCCGTCTCCGATCGTTCCACGGGCAGCGCCGGCATCTACTTCGCACCCTTCGCCTGGGGCGGCACGAGCTACAGCAGCAACGCGAGCAGCTGGTACAACGGCAGCACCCCCAAGTACACCCCCGGCATCGCCAGCTCGGCCCTCGTGCCCCTCCAGGGCCAGAACTACCTGGCCACGTGCAGCGGCTGCCACATCACGGGCATCAAGGCCGTTGGAACGACCACGGCCGGCGAAAAGTTCGTGACCCCCTTCCCGGCGGTCATCGTCCCCCAGAACAGCCCCGATTATCCCGACCTGGTGGGAGACGGCAAGGGTTATCTCGCCGGCATTGGTTGCGAGAGCTGCCACGGCCCCGGCTCGGCCCACGTGGCCGGCAACGGCGACATCACGCAAATCATCAACCCCGCGGATATTACCAACAACCAGCAGCGCTCCGAGGTTTGCTTGCAGTGCCATGTTCAGGTTGCCTCTGCTCCCACAAAGATGTGGGGCTTCCCCTATGACGAGGTAAACGGCAAGCCCTTCATCATCTCCAACCCGCCCGATCCCCTGTCCCAGTACCAAGTTTTCACGGGCGGCAAGTGGCCGGACGGCGTCCACTACATTTCCGCCCGTATCGACGACTTCCAGAGCAGCCTGCACTTCCAGGGCTCCCACGGCATCGCCTGCAATGACTGCCACAACGCCCACAGGCTAACGGCCAACGGCACGAATCAGGTACGTGACTCCATCACCCGAAGCGGCAACACCTACACCAACACCAACGTGGATGACGACAGTTTCTGCATGTCCTGCCACCACGCACCCTACTTCGTGGGGAGCTACAACATCACCGCCAAGGACATCCAGGGCTGGAAGAAATCGGGTTTTGAGGCCCCCATCCCCGACAAGATCCGTGCCGCCATCGAGTCCCACACCCACCATCCCTACGGCGCCGCCAACCCAGACGGTTCGCCTCGCGATCTCGGCATCAGCCGGTGCGTCACTTGTCACATGGCTCCCGAATCGGGGCACGGTGACGTGGGCGGCGCATCCCACACCTTCTGGCCCTCCCGACCCCAGGACACCATCGCGTTCAAAGATACGACCGGACTCGCCTACGGAGGGACGGGCAACGTGAATTCCTGTGCTTCCTCCTGCCATCGCAACCAGGTTCGCATGTGGACCGACATTCAGATCGACAACAGTTCACCCAACAACAAGTTTGGCGCAGGCTACATGAACGGCGCGGCCACCGGTCTCGCCAACCACCTGGTCCAGTACTTCGGCCCCGGCGGCGCGTGGTGGAACACGACCCCCGCGGCCAAGCCCAACGGCAAGTAAAAAGCCGCAGCGACACAAAGCACCACCCGCATGGAGGGGGCCGAAAGGCCCCCTTCTTTTTTTGGCGGCCCGAACGTTTGGACGTGCCCTTGTTCCAACTCGATTTCAATGCCCGGGCGCTCCGCCTTCCCCGCAGGCCGGCCTCACATCCCGGTCGGGGCCAAGAGAACCACCTAGCCTACGGGACGTAATGGATTAGGCGGCAACTGCGCTTGTGAATGCATTCCTGGGGTTGGTGGGCGGTAACGTGCCGATCGGGGGTTGGCCATGGGGCGGGGTCATGGGTTCAGCGGTACGACCGGATGTCTTGAAGGGACCGGAGCGCGGGGGGCGAGCTCCCGTCTTCTAGTCCTTCCCCTCTCCCCAGACCTCCGCCTCGAACCACTCTACCTTCGTTCCGGGGTCGCGCCACGCTCCGACAGGGAGGCCCGCCTTCTGGCAGGTGTGGTCCAGGAACTCCTGCCTGTCCCAGCCCCATTCGGGCGCCACCTGGGGAAGGAGCAGGCCCTTGTGTGAGCCCCTGGTGATGATGAGGCCATGGCGTCCCACCTCGATATGCTCGGGGTCCGCGGGGCCGGGGACGGTGAGGGCGGAAATCTCAAGGCGGAGGGAGGCCAGCTCGGGGAGGACCACCGGCCTGAACCGGGGGTCCTCCACGGCGGCCGCCACGGCCATGCTCGCCACCGTCTCGTCAAGGGGGCCAACAGGGTAGATGGACCCGATGCAGCCGCGCAGGTCCCCCGCGGCCGTGTGGAGGGTCACGAAGGCACCGCGCGCCTGGGGGGCGAGGTCTTCGAAATCTCGCCCGCGTTTCAGGCGGCGGCCATCTCTCAGGAACGTTGCGATGGAGAGCCGGGCAAGGGCGAGGAGCCCCCGGCGGACCTCCGCGGGGATTCCGGTGTGCACGGCTCAGACCGCCTGGAGATCGCCGAACTCCGGTATGGTCCGCTTGAGTTCCCCGTACACGCCCTGATAGAGGGTATACGTGGCGCTGGGGCAGCCATGGCACGCCCCCACCAGCCGCACCTTCAGGTTCGGTTCCTCTACGGCCACAATCTCGATGTCTCCGCCGTCCATCTGCAAGGCCGGGCGAATGCGTTCGATGACCTCGCGGACT
>JAKAJA010000355.1 GCA_021814085.1 Acidobacteriota bacterium
GCAATCCTAGGGACTTCACGGGCTCCCGACGGAGGCTGAGGATGGACGAGAAGCGAGCGCTTCACTCCAAACCAGTCCGAGACCGCGCGGCCCGGCCTGCCCGTTCAAAAAGCGCCAAGGTGAGACAGGCTTTTCTGCTGACCCTTTTTGAGGAGGGCCGGGATGCCGTCCTCCTGCTGGACAACAAGGGGCTCATCCTGGAAGCCAACCGAGCGGCCGAAAGGATGTATGGCTGGGACGAAGAGGAACTGAGAAGCCTTTCCCTGGGCGACCTCCAGGCCGAGGGAACGGCCGCCTTCGCGGAAGAACGCTTCCGATCGTGCTCGAATATCGTCATCCCCCCTTTTGAAACGATCCAGTTGCACCGGGAGCGGGGCCCCTTCCCGGCCGAAATGACCCTCCGACTTCTGGCCAGCAACGGAACCCACTCCAGGATTGCCGTCGTGCGGGACATCACGGAGCTGAAACAGGCCGAGCATCGTTTTCAGGAGTTGGATGCGCATTTCCACGGCCTTGTGGACGGAGCGGCGGCGACCATCTTCATCCTCCAGGATGAGCACTTCGTTGACGTCAACCGGGCCGCGCAGGAGTTGACGGGATATACCCGGGAAGAGCTTCTTTCCATGCATTTCCTTCAGGTTGTCCACCCGGAGTTCAGGGAGCTCGTGGGCTCCCGCACGGCTTCCCGCGTTCGCGGGGCGGATCCGCCTCGGCGGTACGAGTTCAAGATCCTCCGAAAGGACGGACAGGAGCGCTGGATCGATCTCACCGTGGGGCGAACCCTCCACCAGGGAAGGCCGGCGCTCATCGATTCGGTGTGGGATATCACCGAGCGAAAGCGCGCCGAAGAGCGGCTGGCGAAGCAGAACAGACTCTATCGCACGCTTTCGGCGATCAATCAGATGCTGGTTCGGACCGAGAGCCCCCAAGCCATGCTCGGCGAGACCTGCCGTATTCTAGCGGAGGAGGGCGGCTATCCCCTCGCTTGCGCCCTGCTCCGGGAGACGGCGAGCGGGCGCTGGATGGCCGGTTTCCAGGTTGGGGCTGCCTCCTCCTTCTGCTCGCTCGTCCGCGGCGGAGGGTCCGGATGCCCGGTCGTCGAGGCCGTTTTACCCCACCAGGAACCGATCACAATCATTCAGGACACTCAGTCCGATCCCCTGTATGAGCCCTGGTGGGATGCGGCCCGCTCCTGCGACCTCGGGCCCGTTGCCGTTCTTGCGCTGCACCAGGGAGGCGAACTCAGAGGCGCCTTCACCCTGTATGGCCACCGAGGGCATACCTTCGAGTCCGAGGAGACGGCCCTGCTCGCCGAGCTGGCAGGCGATCTGGAGTACGCACTCAGCGCTTTCGCGGAGCGCCAGAAACGCGAAGAGGCGGAGAAGGCATTTCGCGAGCGCGAGGAACGTTTCCGCCTGCTCTTCGACCGGCACGTGGCGGGGGTGTTCCGAACCACCCAAGACGGCCGGATCCTCGAGTGCAACGAGCGTTTGGCCGCAATCTTCGGCGCGGCTTCGGCCCAGGATATGATGGGGCACTCCGCCCAGGAGATATTTCCCCACGCCGGAGACCGGGAGGTTTTTCTCGCGCAGCTTCGCGAGAAGGGCCGGATCAGCAACCTCCAGTGGCTCTGCCGCCGCCTGGACGGCTCTCCCGTCTGGATCCTCGAAGACATCAGCCTGGTGAAAGATCCCCGCTACGACCAGCCCATCCTGGAAGGGACGATGATCGACATAACTCCTCTGAAGGAAGCCGAACGGCAGATCCAGGATAGCGAGGCCCGGTTCAGGACCTTCGCCGAAACGAGCGCCGCCGGGATCCTGGTTTTCCAAGGCGAGTCCTTCCTGTACGTCAACCCTTCGGCTGCCGATATCGGCGAGACCAGCGTCGAGACCCTAAAAGCGATGCGCTTCTGGGAGGCGGCCCACCCGAGATTCCAGCGGCAGGTGCGAGAAATGGGCATGGCCTGCCTTGCCGGGGAGTTCGCCCCCCGACGCTTCGAGCTGCAAATCTTGACCGAGAAGGGCCACAGGCGATGGCTGGAATGCGCCCTTGCCAGGGCCGAGATGGGAGGGAAACCAGCAGGCATCATGACCATCGTGGATATCTCCGAACGGAGGCGCAGCGAGCGTCTGCAAAGTACGCTCTACGCCATCACCCGCGCCTCTCTGGCCTGCGATTCGCTCGATCGGTTCTTGCCGGCGGTCCACGAAGCTCTCACTCACCTCGTGCCGGCACGAAATTTCTTCGTGGCCTTGGCGCGGCAGGAGGGAGGCGGTCTGGCGTACGCCTACCGTTCCGGCACCCGCTTGGCGCACTCCCCACCCCAGGTCCCTGACCAGGGTCCGGAGCAATGGGTTGCAAACCACAACCAGCCCTTGATGGCGGATGATTCAAGGCTTCGCGAAATGGCCGCTTCGGGCGAAGTGACTTTCGGTGCCCAGGGCTGGACCGGCTGGCTAGGGGTGCCCCTCCACCTCAAGGATAGGTTCTTAGGCGTGCTGGGCGTGTGCTCGTATGATCACGAGGTCCGATTTGAACCGCGGCATCTGGAGTCTCTGACGCTCGTGGCCAGCCAGGTCGCCATGGTCATCGAGCGCATACGAGGCGATGAGGCCCTGCGGGAGAGCGAGCACAAGTTCCGCACGCTCACCGAGACCAGCGCCGCCGGCATTCTCATCTACCAGGGCGAACAAATCCTCTATGGCAACCCAGCGGCCCTGGCCATGACCGGGTACAGCCGCGGGGAGTTCCTGGGGCTCCGTTTCTGGGAGCTCATCCACCCCGACCACCGGGAGTGGGTCCGGGGACGAGGTATGGCACGCCAACGGGGGGAGAGCGTGCCTCCCCACTACGAGTTCAAGATCATCACCAAGGATCGGCAAACTCGCTGGATTGATTTCACCGCGAGCGTGATTCCCTACGGGGGACAGAACGCGGTCGTCGTCATGGCCTTCGACATCACGGACCGCAAGCAGGCGGAGGAGCAGCTCGCCTACCTCGCCCACTACGACGGCCTGACGGGCCTGCCCAACCGCCTTCTCCTGCAGGACCGCCTCTCCAGACACCTCGATGGATGCGCCCGCGGCCGGGAGCGGCTTGCGGTCATCGTCCTGGGGCTGGATCGATTCAAGGAGACCAACGACACGGCCGGGCAGGAGGTGGGGGATGAGATTCTGCGAGAAACGGCGCGGCGTCTGATACGACAGGGAGAGGCGGCCCGCTTGGGGAGCGACGAGTTCGTCCTCGTACTGGCAGGGGAGGAAAGATCGAGGGGCGTGGACACCTATCTGCACTCGCTCATCGAGGCGTTCCGCCAGCCCATGAGGGTAGGCTTGCAGGACTTCCACCTCAGCTTCTCCGCCGGGGTCAGCTTCTACCCAGAGGACGGCACCACTCCGGAAGCGCTGCTGCGCTCCGCGGAC
>JAKAJA010000011.1 GCA_021814085.1 Acidobacteriota bacterium
CTCCGAAGAGAACGCCCAACCCCACCTATTTGTGAAGGACGGCTCCCCCCTATTCGCCCTGGCGAGCAACGGGGACATCACCAACCTGCCCGAGCTGGGGGCCGAGGTGGAGGCGCGGGGGTACAAACTGGAGGGGACCAACGACGGCGAGGTTATCGCCAAGTGCATCGGCGTGTGGGCCTTCGAGGACGGCCTCGGAATCGAGGCGGCCATCGCCAAGTGGATGGAGCGGGGCCGCGGCGCCTACTCCACCGTCCTCCTCACTCCCACGCACCTCTACGGGTTCCGGGACCCCTTCGGCTACCGGCCCATGAGCTGGGGCACCAGGGACGGTTCCTCCATCGTGGTGAGCGAGACCGTGGGCCTGGACATCCTTCGGGCCGACCTGGACGGAGAAGTCCCGCCGGGGCACATCCTGCGTTGGGGGCAGGACGGATTGGCCACGATCGAGGGCGCGCCGGCGCTCCCTCAGCAGCACTGCATCTTCGAGCACATCTACTTCGCGCGCCCCGACAGCCGCGTCTTCGGTGAGAACGTCTTCGATGTCCGGAGGGCCATCGGCGAGGCCCTGGCCCTTGGCGATACGGTGCCGGGAGACGTGGTCGTGCCCATCCCCGACTCGGCCAACTTCATCGGCCTGGCTTACGCCAACGCCCGCAACCTCCCCATCGCTTTCGGCCTGGTGAGAAACCACTACGTGGGCCGGACCTTCATCGCCCCCGAGCAGCACGTGCGCGACGAATCGGTGCGCCTCAAGTTCAACCCCCTGCCCGGGTTCTTCGTGGGGAAGCGCGTGTTCCTCGTGGACGACTCCATCGTCCGGGGAACGACCATCCGCAAGCTCAACCGGATGCTCAGGGAGAACGGCGCCTCCGAGGTGCACCTCCGCATCGGCTCTCCCCCCATCCGCCACTCCTGCTACTACGGCATCGACACGCCGGTGCAGGAGAAGCTCGTGGCCCACGGGCGGACCCCCGAAGAGGTGGCCGCCCTGCTGGAAGCCGACTCCCTGCGCTACCTCAGCCTGGAGGGCCTCCAGTCCACCGTCTCATCCCCCGGCGACTTCTGCTTCGCCTGCTTCAACGGGCAGTACGCCGCGGGGCGGAAAGCCTGAACCCCCCATTCCTTCACCGCGGGAGTGATTCCTCTTTACCGTAGACCGGGCTACACATCCCGGCCTCGGCGAGGATGGGTATCCTCGCCTACGACGTAAACGACGGACGGTGAGTTGGTATCAGTCCCCTCTCGGCTCCTCCCGATCCCCTCCACACCTGCGTACTCGCCGACCTGTTGACGGGATGTACAATGACCCCGGCGAACCTATATTGATGGCATAGGGGTGGGACCGATCCCAGGTTTGAGTTGGCCCATATGCCTCCGGCGAAGGAGGTTTGAGGGCAAGGGCATTTCGCGCGAGCGGGAGGGGAGAGATGGCGGGAAAAGAAATCGAAAAGCTCTGGAAGACGGAGGACTGGTGGTCCGTCTGGATGGGCCTGGGCATCGTCGTGCTGGCCCTGGTGACCTTCTGGACCGGAGGGAGCATCAAAGGGTGGGCCGTGACGCCGCCCAAGTGGGCGAGCCTCTCCGCGGTGCCCTCCGACCTCGCCGCCCACGCCTCCGGCTACGCCGCGATCTTCCTGATCTTCGGGGCCGTCTTCGCCCTGTCCATGGCCGTCATGGGCGTGCCCGTGAAGCGCTTCCTGCCCGGCTTCACCCTGCTCTTCCTGGGTTCCCTCGCCATCTTCTATCTCGCCGGATGGAAGGTGATGGAGGACTACAACGTCGAGGCCCCTCTCCTGGCGCTCATGGTGGGTCTGGTCATCTCCAACGGCCTCAAGGTCCCGGGCTGGTGCAAGGACTGCCTCTGCACGGAGTACTACATCAAGACCGGCATCGTCCTCCTCGGGGCGACCCTTCCCCTCACCCTCATCTTCACGGCGGGCCCCGTGGCCTTCGCGCAGGCCACCATCGTCTCCGTGTGCACGTGGCTGACGATCTATCTGGCCGCCACGAGGATCTTCAAGCTGGAGCCCAAATTCGCGGCCGTGCTCGGGGCGGCCGGGGCCGTGTGCGGCGTCTCCGCCTCCATCGCCGTCGGCGGCGCGGTGAAGGCCAAGAAGGACCACATCTCCATCGCCATCGCCGTGGTCACGGTCTGGGCCATCGTCATGATCTTCGCCCTCACGATCCTCCTCAAGCACACCGTCCCCAACCCCATCTCGCCCGGGGAAGCGGGGGCCTGGGTGGGCAACTCGGAGTTCGCGGACGCCGCGGGTTTCGCCGTGGTGGCGGAGCTGGCCACGCGCTTCGGAGACGCGCCCATCAACGCGTTCACCCTCATGAAGGTCATCGGCCGGGACATCTGGATCGGCATCTGGTGCCTCATCCTCTCGGTGGTCGCCGTCCTCTTCTGGGAGAAGGGTGAGGACAAGGGCCGGGTGGGCGCCGGCATCATCTGGGAGCGCTTTCCCAAGTTCGTCATCGGGTTCCTGGTGGCCTCCGTGGTCGTGAGCCTGGTGTCCAGCCGGGCGCCCGCGGGTTTCGGCGGTTCGGCCAAGATTTCGGGTTCTTACTCGGGCGTCCCCTACGCCGCCGATTTCTCCCGGTACGCCGTCCCGCCTGAGCTGGCCTCCCGGTTCTCCTGGGACCCGGCCAAGGGGACCTTGGGCTTCCGGGGCGAAATGAGCCGGGCGGACTACCAGCTCCTCGCATCCGCCGCGGCGACGAAGGACCAGAAGATGGCCCTCGGCGCGCTCCAGGCCTCTTCCGACTGGTACGGCAGCGTGCTCGGTCCGATGGTGATCTCCCCCATCAAGAAGCTCCGGTCGTGGGCCTTCGTCCTGTGCTTTCTGTGCATCGGCCTCTCGACGCGGTTCAAGGACCTGGCCACCTTCGGCCTCAAGCCCTTCTGGGCCTTCACCATCGGCGTGCTCGTAAACGTGCCCCTCGGGTTCTTCCTCACCACATGGGTCTTCTCGGCCTTCTGGTCCAAGCTGTAGCCCACGTGCAGGGATGAGATGTTTTTCTTTGCGGTTTTAAAGATGGGACACTGAACCGCCAAGGCCGCGAAGATCGCCAAGAAAGGAATTCCTCTTTTTGGTTCTCTACCCTTGGCTCCCTTTGCGTCCTTTGCGGTGAGATGTTTTCTTTGAGTTCTTCTTGTCTCTGGTTCTCTCTTGCTCTGGCTCGTTGGCTCCCTGATTCGTTGACTCCATCCTTACGGCGGGGTCCTGGTTGTAGTACTCGGAGAGGACCCGATACAGATCCGGGTGGAAGTTCCGCAGCCGGACGGGCCGCTCGAAGAATGCTTCGGTGGACACGGCGAAGCACTCCGATTCGTCCTCGGCGCCGTAGCTGTCCAGGACGGGGTCCTTTTTTCCCGCATCGTCCAGTTCGCACAGAGCCTCGTAGGCGCCGAGGAGAACCTTGCGCCAGCGGCGGTGCATCTCGGCCTCTTCCTTGGTCACGCCTCTCGCTGCGGCGATGAAATCGAGGAGGTCCAGCTGGTGCGAGAACTCGTGGAGGACGAGGTTCCGGCCGTCGAGCCGGCGGCCGTCCTGCCTGAGGTCGCCCCAGGAGAGGACCACCTGGCCCCTCTCCCAGGCTTCCCCCTCGCGGTCGTCACAGGACTCCGTGACGACCCCGAACTCGTCCTCCTCCACCTCGGGGGCGAAGAAGCGGTCGGGGTACACGAGGATGGTCCGCACGTGGTCAAAGGCATCCACCGAACGCCCCAGCGTGAGGATGCACGCTTGGCCCGCGATGACCGCGCGCATGGGATCGGTGAGCTCCAGGCCGCCGCAGGGCTCCCAGTTCCGCTCGGCCATGAAGATGCGCAGGTCGTCCTGGAGACGGAGGCGCTCGGCATCCGACAGGAGCCGCCACAAGGCGACATCGCGGTCCAGGAGGCCGCCCCATTCCGCCGGGAACGGTTCCGAGAGGATCTGGGCGCGCCGTCGACGTTTCAGCCACCCGAACATGGATGCATTCTACCCCATTGGAACCTTCCTCCTGCATTCGCGCGGGTTCCCCTCGAAGGTTCCACGAGAATCGGTCGTGCCGCCAAAGATCGAGATCCCTCCATGATAGAATTGTCAAACTAGGTTGAACGTTGGATTGGATCGTGGGGAGGTCGTTCTGGATGGGTGATCGGCGGGCGGCGGAGGGCCAAGCGACATGACGGATACGGGCAACGGGAAGTCTCCCGCCCCCCGGGGCCGCTACCTCGCATTCCTTTCCGTGGCCGCCCTCGGCGTGGTGTTCGGGGACATTGGCACGAGCCCCCTGTACGCCCTCCGCGTCTGTTTCGACGCGGAGACCGGTATCCCCATCAGCCGGGGGAGCGTTCTCGGGGTCCTTTCCCTCATCTTTTGGGCACTCACCCTCACCATCTCCATCAAGTACCTGGTGTTCATCCTCCGGGCGGACAACCGGGGCGAGGGGGGCATCCTGGCCCTCATGGCCCTGGCCCGGCCCGGCGGGATACCCAAGAAGACCATCGGCCTCGTCGTCCTGGGCCTCTTCGGCGCCGCTCTCCTCTACGGGGACGGCATCATCACGCCCGCCATCTCGGTCATGAGCGCGGTGGAGGGCCTGGAGGTCTCCACGCCCTTCTTCAAATCCTACGTGGTGCCCATCACCGTGGTCCTCCTCATCGCCCTGTTCCTCCTGCAGCGAAGGGGGACGGCGAGGGTCGGGACCCTCTTCGGCCCCATCATGGCCGTGTGGTTCCTCGTCATTGGCGCGCTGGGCATCCACGGCATCCTCCAGGAGCCGGCGGTCCTCGCCGGGTTAAACCCGGTTCACGCGTTCAACTTCTTCATCGAGTACCGGCTCCATGCCTTTCTGGCGCTGGGGGCCGTCTTCCTCGTGGAGACGGGAGGCGAAGCGTTGTACGCGGACATGGGCCACTTCGGCAAGCGGCCCATACGGCTCGCCTGGTTCGTCCTCGTCCTCCCCTGCCTCCTCCTGAATTACTTCGGGCAGGGCGCCGTGCTCCTCCTGCATCCCGCGGCTGAGGAGAACCCCTTCTTCTGGCTGGCGCCCTCGTGGGCGGTCTACCCCCTGGTCGCCTTGGCCACCGCCGCGACCATCATCGCCTCCCAGGCCGTCATCTCCGGGTCCTTTTCCCTGACGCGCCAAGCCATCCAGCTCGGATTCAGCCCGCGCATGCTCATCAAGCACACGTCCAGACAGGAGATCGGGCAGATCTACGTGCCCGCGGTGAACTGGGCCCTCATGTTTGCAACCATAGCCCTGGTGGTGGCCTTCAAGAACTCGGACCACCTGGCCGCAGCCTACGGCGTGGCGGTGACGACCACCATGGTCATCACCACCCTGCTCTTCTACGCCGTGGCCACCCAGCGGTGGGGCTGGAACCGGTGGGTCATGGGGCCCCTGTGCGCCGCATTTCTGGTCGTGGACCTGGCCTTCTTCGGCGCCAACATCATCAAGGTCGAACACGGCGGCTGGCTGCCCCTGCTCATCGCCCTCGGCATATTCACCCTCATGGCGACGTGGAAGCGGGGGCGCGGCATCCTCGGCGAGCGGATGCTGGAGGAGTCCCTCCCCATGGACCTCTTCCTCGCGGACGTCGAGCGCAAGCCACCCGTACGCGTGCCGGGGACGGCGGTCTTCATGACCGGCAACCCAACGGGGGTCCCGCCAGCCCTTCTTCACAACCTCAAGCACAACCACATCCTCCACGAGAGGGTGGTCCTCCTCACCGTCGTCACGGAGGAGATCCCCCACGTCAAGACCGCGCACCGGCTGGAGGTGGAGGAGCTCGGAAGCGGCATCTTCCGCTTCATGACCCACTGCGGCTTTATGGAGACTCCCGTCGTTCCCGAGCTTTTGTCCCTGGCCCAGGGCATGGGATACGCCTTCGATCCCATGACCACCACCTACTTCCTCGGGCGGGAGACCATCATCCCCTCCTCCAAGCCGGGCATGGCCATCTGGCGGGAGTGGCTCTTTTCCTACATGTCCAGAAACGCTCAGAGCGCCACCACCTACTACCACATTCCCGTGAACCGGGTGGTAGAGTTGGGGGCGCAAGTGGAGATCTAGCATGGGAACCAAATACGTGGGAGCGCACGTGAGCGCCGAGGGGGGCGTCCAGAACGCCCCCCTCAACGCCGCGGCCATCGAGGCCACGGCCTTCGCCCTCTTCGTGAAGAACCAGAAAACCTGGAACGCCCCCCCCATCACCGACGAGCAGGTGGCGGCCTTCCAGGCCAACTGCAAGAAGGGCGGGTTTTCGCCCGCGGTCATCCTGCCGCACGACAGCTACCTCATCAACCTGGGCAATCCAGACCCGGAGGGTCTCGCCCGGTCGCGCGCGGCCTTCCGCGACGAGATGATGCGCTGCCAAAAGCTGGGCCTTTGCCTCCTGAACTTCCACCCCGGATCCCACAAGGGCGAGATGGGCGAGGAGCAGTGCATGGACCTCATCGCCGAATCCGTGAACCTCGCCCTGGCGGCCACCTCTGGGGTGACGGCCGTCTTCGAGAACACGGCGGGCCAGGGGGGCTACCTGGGTCACACCTTCGAGCAGCTCGCCTACATGATCGAGAGGGTGGAGGACAAGGCCCGCGTGGGCGTGTGTCTGGACACGGCCCACCTCTACGCCTCGGGGCGCGACCTGCGCGACAGGCCTTCCTACGACACCGCCATGGCGGACTTCGACAGGATCGTCGGGGCGAAGCACCTGAAGGCCATGCACCTCAACGACAGCAAGTCGGGGTTGGGGAGCCGGGTGGATCGCCACCACAGCCTGGGCGAGGGGGAGCTGGGGCTGGAGCCCTTCCGCTTCGTCATGCAGGACCCGCGGACGGACGGCATTCCCCTCATCCTCGAGACCATCGCCCCGGACCGCTGGGCCCGCGAGATCGCCATGCTGAAGGCATTTGCCGAGAGCCTCGGATAATTTAGGCTATTCCTAATACAGAACCCACCCCTTAAAGGCTAGGGCCCGATCACGGTAAGGTGCCAGCCGCTCGCAGGGTGAACGGTTTTCCAGCGGTCAAAGATGAATCGCTTTCGGAGCGAAGCGGAGAAAGCGGCGTCCCGACGCCGGTGGGCCTGGGGGCCTGGCCTCTGGAGGGCTCTCGGCGCGTTGCCCGCAGGGCCGGATCATATCCGCGAAGGCGCGCGGAGGCCGTGCCGGGAGCACGGCGACAAGCGGCGACAATGGAGATGGCCGGCCCTGCCGCAACCCTCCGGGACGTCGCGGCCCGGGCGCGCCGCTGTGTTGGGCCTCGTCACCAGGGCGCCACCCTACTTTCCTCGCCCCGTCTTGCGGCGCATCCCGGGGCGCAGGCGTCGCGCCAGAGATCCTCCGGAGGCCAGGCCCCTAGCAAGGAGGCCGTCGCGGCCTGGGCCGACACGTACTGGCGTACTTGGAGCGCCCAAGGCCGCGGCGGCTGACGCCGCCAGAGGTCCGGCGCCGTCGGCGCGGCAAGGAGACGGGGGGCAGCACGGACTGAGTCAGGCAGGCCGAGAAGCCCGAAGGGCCTCCGGGCGAGCGGGGCGACGGGAAGAAAGGCCTGAGACCGTTCCGTCAAGAATGGCGCACTCAGCAGCAAAATCCTGACCAGCCCATTGGCAACGTGCCTTTCGGACCGTCGCCTCCCGCCCGGAGCCGAGCGCCAAAGGCGCTTGGACGGCCTGCCCTGCGCATGACCTTCGCTTGTCCTAGAGCATCGCAGGTGATCGGAAGTGTGACCAGGCCCTAATTGACCCGGGGCAGAGCACCCGCGCCGATCGAGTTGCCCCTACTTCTCGTCGCCCAGGAGGCTCTTGGCCAGGGCATCCAGATCGGGGACCGCGCCCATCCTCTGGCTTAGGATGGCCGGCGTCAGACCGAGCTTGGGGAGCAGCGGCGCCGCGCACTCGCGTACGGACGCGTTGGCCGCGGGGTGGCGCAGGGCCTCGGCGGCCAGGGCCGCTCCAGAAGCCCCCCCCCGAAGGGCCGCGAAGCCCAAGACGGCGCAGAGGAGACCCTCCGACTCGCCGTGTTCGCGGGCCTGCCTGAGGGACTGCCGAAGGTGGCTCCGAGCTTCATCCTTGTCCCCGAGGTCGATCTCCACGAAGGCGAGGTTGGTTCGGGCCCAGAGGGCCGCCATATGGAGGCCGATGGCCTCCGCGAGGGCCAGGGATTCCTGAAAGCACTCCCGGGCTCCGCCCAGATCCCCCTGGTGTTTCAGTACCTCGCCCAGCCCGTCCAGCGCCGCCGCAAGGCGGTCCCGCGATCCCGTCTCGATCGCCTGGGCGCGGCTCTCCTCCATGTGGGCCCGGGCCGTTTCCAAGTCTCCCGCAGAGCGGGCCACGGATCCGAGCCGGTGCAGGCAATCCATGACCTGGACCGAGTCGCTGGTCTGGCGGGCGAGGATGAGAGCGGCCTCCAGGTGCTCGGTGGCGGTTTCCTGGTCTCCAGACCTCCAGGCCACTTCTCCCAGGCCGAAGAGGGCCCGGCCCTGCGCCACCTGGTCCTCCAGGTCCGCCGTGTCCAAGCTCTCCTCGAAGCGCCGCCGCGCGCTCTCCAACTCACCCTGGCTCAGGGCCACCTGGGCCATGTGGTAGAGGACCTCGGCGCGGAGCCGTGAGTCCTCGGGCCTGGACGCCTTTGCCATGGCCGCCGCGAGGTTCTCCTTGGCCTTGGGATAATCACCGAGCTTCCAGAGGGCCTCCGCCAGGTGGAGGCGGACGGATGCCTCCTGCGCGTCTGACGCGCCACCCTCGCGGAGGAGAGACAGTGCCCGGTCCAGAAACCCCCGGGCGTCCTCGAAGGCGCTCACCTGGATGGCCTGCTCCCCCGCCCGCGTCATGTAGCGCGCCGCCTCGGCGCTCTCGCCCGCGCGGTGGTAGTGTTCTCCGATGGCCGCCGCCCATTCGCTCGAGCGCCCGCGGAACCGCTCCGCCAGCCATTGGGCCGCCTGGGCGCTGTAGGCACGCTGGAGCCGCTTGGGAACCGCCTCCAGGACCACCTCCTTCAAGATGTTGCTGGTGAAGGAGAATTCCCGGACCCCGGATAGGATGGACACCTCCTTCGCCTCCACGAGCCCCCGCCGGACAAGGCTTTCCAGTGCGCCAGCCACCTCCACCGCCGCACCGTCCGCGGCGGCCAGGGCCTCGGCGGCCCCGTCCCAGAAAGTGCGCCCTACCACCGAGGCGCGCTGGAGCACCGTCCGTTCCACGGGATGGAGCCCCTCGAGGCGCGCCTGGATCAGCCCCGCGAGAGTCGTGGGGACGTGGAGGGCCGTGAGGCGCGCCAGGTCTACCCGCCACTGGGATTCTCCTGGCATGACCACCCCGTCTTCCACAAGGACTTGGACGAGTTCCTCGATGTAGAGCGGGTTGCCTTCAGCCCTCTCCACGATGAGGTCCCTCAGTGTGGTTGGGACGTCCGGCACCCGGCTGAGGATCTCGTCCACCAGGGCGGCGCTCTCCTGCCTGGAGAGCGGTTCGAGCTCCAGTCGCGTGTGGGCGGGAAAGCCGGTACCCCAGCGCGGGGCCCTCTCGAGAAGTTCCTGCCGCCCCAGGCAGAGGGCGACGAGGTGCATGCGCGGGCTCTCCCTGAAGAGGCCGGAGAGGGCGGCGATGGACCCCTCGTCCGCCCACTGGAGGTCCGACAGTTCCAGAACCACCGGGGCCCTGCGCGCCGCCGCCATGAAATAAAGCCCCATGTGGTGGACCAGGTTTTCCCTGAAGCGCTCCGTCCCGTGGCCGAGGGTCGAAGTGAGGGGCCCCTCCTCCACGCTCCCCAGCCAGCGAGACAGGAACTGCACCGTCTCCATGGCCTGGACGCCCCAGGGCGTGGAGGCATCCGGAGCCATGGCGAGGGTGACCCGGCCGCGCAAGACATCCACCCCCTCGCCGGGCCTGACGTTGAAGTGTTCGGCGAAGAGGGATCGGACGACGGAATAGGGCTGGCGCGTCGCCTCCTGGGTGGCGCTGCCGGCCATACGGGTGAAGGGGAGACGCTCCGCGGAAAGCCACCGGTTGAACTCGTCCAGTAGGCGGCCCTTGCCGAGCCCCGGGGCGCCGAGCACCGTCACGACCTGGGTCTTCCCCTCGCGGCCCGCCGTGAGGAACGCCCGCTTGAGGACCTCCAGCTCCACCTGCCTGAACGTCCTGCCCGAGGCCTCCCGCGGTGCTCCGCCCCGGGGTCCGGCGCGGGGCCGCTTCACGATGTAGGTCTCTAGGGGGGCCTTTCGTTCCAGGACCTGCACGGACGTGTGTGCCTCCAGCTCGAAGGCCTCCCGCACGTGCCGGTAGGTGTCCTGGGAGATGAGAATCCGGCCGGCCGGCGCCGCCCGCTCGAGGCGGCCGGCCAGGATGATGGGCGATCCCGAGGCCGCGAGCCGCCCCGTGGCGCGGTCGGGGCTGAGGAGGACGTGGCCGGTGGTGACGCCGATTTGCATGGGGAGACTCGCCCCCGCCCGATCCCCGAGGACGTCTCCCAGGGTGGCCTGCATCTCCACGGCGGCCCGCACCGCCCGCTCGGCGTCGTCCTCCCGCGCCACATCCGCGCCCCAGAGGACAAGGGCCGTATCGGCCGCCCTGTTCTCGATCCGCCCGCCGAGCCGCTGTACAACACCCTCGAGGCGGCCCCAGAGGCGTTCGAGGGCCTCCCCCGAGGACTCGGGATCCTCCTCCGCCATGTACTCCGCGAGTTCGGCGAGGTTCACGTGGAGAACCGTGACGAGCTTGCGGCGCTCGCTGGGTGTGGCCTGCGAGTCCGATTTGGTCCGCTCTTCTGGTGACGCCGGCGGGGCTCCACCCGAAGGTTCGCGGTGCTCACCCCGCGGCCTGGGAACCATGTCCTCGGGCCTGAAGGTCGGGGATGTGGCGTCGGGGCCCGAAAGCCCAACCGCCTGGGCCGCCGCCCGGGAGAATTCGGAGGCGCTCCCGTAACGGTCGGACGGCGACTTCCCCATGGCCTTCTCGAGGACGGCGTCCAGGGCGGGCGGCAGGGCGGGATCGATGGCCGAGGCCCTGGGGACGGGGCGGTTCACGTGGGCCATGGCCACGACCACGGGGTGCTCCCCCACGAAGGGCAGGCGGCCCGTGATCATCTCGAAGAGGACCACGCCGAGGGAGTAGATGTCCGCGCGCTGGTCCAGGTCCCCACGGCCCATGGCCTGTTCAGGGGACATGTAGGACGGCGTGCCGAGGACCGTGCCCGGAAGGGTGAGATTCACGTCGGCCTGCTGGTCAGGCACCGAGACGCGCGCCAGGCCGAAGTCCGCGAGGAAGGCGTTGCCGTCCCCGTCGATCATGATATTGGAGGGCTTGATGTCCCGGTGGATGACCCCCTGCCGGTGCGCATAGTCCAGGGCCGATGCCACCTGGCCGAGGACGTGGATCGCGGTCCGCAACGGGAGGCACCCCCTGCGGAGGATGTCCTTGAGCGTACCGCAATCCAGATACCGCATGACGATGTAGGGGGTCTGGTGGGTGCCGTCGAAATCGTAGACGGGCAGCAGGTGGGGGTGCTCGAGCTTGGCGATGAGGCGGGCTTCGCGCTGGAAACGGGAGAGGGTGTCGGGGTCGTTAACGAATGAGGCCCGCATGACCTTGATGGCTACGATGCGGTCCGTGGCCGCGTGGTAGGCCCGGTACACCGTGGCCATACCTCCACGGCCGACCTCCTCCTGGATGTCGTACGGACCCAGCTTCGTCCCTACCATGTCTTCTTCGTCCTGCCCACAATGTAGAGCCCATCTCAAAATTGGGCAAGGTCGCGACGGGGGCCAGCCGGGGCGTGAGGGCCCCAGTTGGCCGCCAGGGGGTTCGCCTGATACCAACTTGCCGTCCGTCGTTTACGTTTCGTAGGCGAGGATACGCATCCTCGCCGCGGCCGGGATGTGTATCCCGGCCCACAGGAAAGAGTGATTGCTCTAGCATGGAAGGCAAGTTGGTTTGAGACCCACCAGGGATTCGAGGTGCGGGTTGGGGAGTCGTTCTGAAACGGTGCTGAGCTTCGAATTTCCTTCTTGTCCTGCCCTTTTGACCTTCTCCCTTTCTCCCCTTCTCCCGCTCTATCTCTTTGCGGCTTTCCGCGCGATGAGGAAGAATCCCCGGGCGGAAGCATCCTTCTCAAGGACCGCGAGGTTGGCCTCTCCCGCGGCGGCCTTTCCGGATGCGAGCTCCAGCTCGCCCTGGTGCAGTCTCACCTTGAGGAGAAGGTCCTGCCTGCCCACCCCGCCCGCTTCGAGGAAGAGGGCGGCAAAATCTTTGCGGGCTCCCGTGGGATCACCGGCGGCAGCCCGGGCGCGGGCCGCCGTAATGCCGACCGTGAGGGAGAGTCCCTTGTCCTGACCCGACCGCGCAAGCTCCACGGCGCGGGCCGCCGCCTTCTTTGCTTCCGCTCCCTTTCCCCGAACGAGAAGGATTCGGGCGATGAGGTCCCAGGCGAGCGCCGTGTTGGCGTCGTCCTTCTCCTCTTCGAACGCCTTGAGCGCCTCCCGGGCCGCGAGCTCGGACGGCGCCGTCTGGCCCTGCTCGAACTGGAGGTTCGCCAGGGCGAGGCGGCTCTGCGCGGCCGTCCCTTTCTCGCCCAGTTGGTCCCTCAGGGACAGTGCTTCCTCGTAGGCCTTGCGCGCCTCATCGAACCGGACCCCTGCCAGATGGACCTCCCCCAGGCCAAAGAGGGCATAGGCTGCGCCGCTTTTCTCGCTGGTCTTTCTGAAGAGGGCGAGGGACTCTTCGTAGCGGTCTCGCGCTCCGGCCAGGTCTGCCTCGTCCACCTCGATCTCGCCGAGGGCGCAGAGGGTGTAGGCGGAGGCGCTCTGGTCCCCTATCTCCCTGCTCAGGGCGAGGGCCTCCTCGTGCCGCCGCCGCGCCCCCGCCACGTCCCCCTGGAGGAGCATCACGTTCCCCAGGTTGCTCGAGACCCGCGCGGCGGAGCTCTTGTCGTCGATGTCCCGGAAAACCTTCAGGCATTCCGTGTAATCGGCGGCGGCCGATTTGAGATCACCCTGGTCGTAGGCCACGTTGGCCAGGGAGTTGAGGATCATGGCCGTGCCCCGTTGGTTGCCGATCTCACGGTACGTGGCCAGGAGTTTTTCACCGGATGCCCTGGCTCCGTTGAGGTCACCCTTGGAGTAGAGGATGAAGAGGAAAACCGACTGGGCATGGGCCACACCCTCCCGGTCGCCCAGGGCGTCGAAGATCTTCCTCGCCCCCTCCGCGGCGCTCATGGCTTTCTGAGGTTCCCCGAGCTTGCGCCAGGCCCTTGCCTGGAAGAGCTTCGCCTCCGCCAGGAGCCCCCGGGCCCCCACGGCCTCGCTGGCCTTCCCGGCCGACTCCGAGGCCGCCAGCATGTGTTTCCAGTCGGCGAGGGACTGGGCCGCCTCCGCTTCCGCAAGGTCCACCCTCGGGTCCTTGGAGGCGGGCGCGGCCAGCTTTCGCATCTCGGCCACGGTGGCGAGCGCCTCTTTGCCCTTGCCTCCCTTGGACTGGACGCCCGCGAGCTGAATGCCGTAATCGAGATTGTCGGGGAAATAGCCCCAGAGCGCGCGGAAACAGCCTTCTGCCTTGTCCCACTCCCCGGCGGTCACGCGGTAGCGGCCCTCCACCAGCAGCCGCCCTTCCTTGGGCAGGGGCGCGGAGAGATCGAAGGCCCTCTTGGCTTCCTCCTTGGCCCGCTGGTCGTAGCCCAGGTTGGACCATGTGGTGGAGAGGTAGGCGTGGATCAGCGCGTTGGAAGGCTCCGCCGCTGCCGCATCCCTGAAGAAGCGCAGGGCCTTGGGCGCGTCCATTTTTTGCAGGGCCTCGATGCCCTGGGCATAGAGCCGCGCGGCATCGGGGTCGGAGGGGATCATGGCCCTGGCCGCCTCGGCATCGCTCACGCTTACGGGCCCAGCACCCAACTTGGCCCTCAGGTCACCGCCCGCCTGGGAGGCGAGGTCGAAGAGCTTCTGCTCCGTCCCCGTCTCGGCCAGGGAGGCCAGGGTCTCTCCCCTGGACGTGTCTTGGAGGCGCACGTCGAGCCGGAGGGCGCCGCCCGAGGAGGGCAGGGCGATGAATGACCCGATGACCACGTAGTCAGCGCCGATGTTGGCGCGGACCTTCGCGAGGGTGTCGGGAGCGAGGGTGTCCTCCTCGCCCACGCCGAGATCTCGCTTGGCCCTGGAGACGGTCTCTCCGGAAATCGTTCGCAGGTGGCCTCCCGCGGCCATTTCCGTTGAGAGCATTTCCGCCAGGGCCGTGGAGAGCCACGCCGCCTCGGGCCGCCCCGAGAGGTTCTTGAACCCGAGCACGGCGACGGAACGCCGCGATCCCGCGTGTCCCGCCGATCCGCCGTGAGATCCTCCGCTCCCCAACTTCATCCAGAACGGGATGGCGGCCGCGATCAGAACGAGGGTCACCGCGGCGGTGACCCACATCCAGGTCTTCCGTGGCTTCGATTCCCCCGCCGCCTCGTCGAGCGCCTTCAGCAGGGCGCGGCCATCGGCGTACCTCTCCTGGGGGTCCTGCGAAAGGCACTTCAGGACGATGGGCTCCCACGCCCTTCCCAGCCTGGCCCCCCGGAGGTCCGGCGAGATGTCCCCTTTTCGCAGCCGCTGAAGAACCGAGGCGAGGGACACGTCTCCCGAGAAGGGCCTGTGTCCCGTGAGGACTTCGCACATGACCACGCCGAAGGCATAGATGTCCGTGGCGGGGCTTGTGGCGCCCCCCTGGAGCTGTTCGGGAGCCATGTAGGCGGGGGTCCCGGCGATCTCGCCCACGTTGGTCTTACCCGTGGTCTTGCCGGTGCGCGCCAGGCCGAAATCGGTCACCACGGCCCGCACACCGTCCTCGGCGGGTTCGAGAACCACGTTGGCGCTCTTGAAATCCCGGTGGATGACCCCCGCGGCGTGGGCCGCCGCCAGAGCATCCGCCATCTGGTGGAGGAGGGGCACGGCGCGGGCAGCGCCGAGGGGCCCTTCGCGGTGCAAGAGGTCGGCCAGGGTCTCTCCCTGGAGGAGTTCCATCGTGAGAAAGGCCACACCCGGGGCGTCGGGAGACGATCCTTCGCGGTGCCAGCCCACGTCGAAGATGCGGCACACGTTCCGGTGGGTCACCTGGCGGGCGAGGGCGATCTCCTGCTTGAAACGCTCCAGGGCCTTGGGATCGCCCGCGATCTCGGGCCGGAGGGTCTTGAGGGCGATGCGGCCGCCGAGTTCCTGGTCCTCCGCCTCGTAAACCTCGCCCATGCCTCCCGCGGCGATGAAGCGTGTCACTCGGTAGCGCCCCGCCACCAGCCTGCCAACGGAGAAGGTCCTTCCCGCTCCGGCGACCCTCGCACCGGCGCCCGCGGGAAGTCCAACGGTAGGTTGGGAGAAGATGGAGTCGGGCTCCCCCAGCCTCAGGTTCCGCGTCGGCGGGTCTTCTCTGTCGCCCATTTCCCCGAGCGCCTCCCCTCGCCAACCGAAACAAGATGCCCTCATCATAGCAAAGTGGGAGGGGAAAGTGCTGAGTCCTGAGTCCTGAGTTCTGAGTGCTGAGTGATGAGTGGCGAGACGTGAGCGTGAGCAGTGAGCAGTAAGCGGTGAGCAGTGAGCCGGAATTTGCCTGCCCACGCATTTCCTTCCGCCTCACGCCTGACTCCTGACCCCTGACTCCTAACCCGTGACGCCTACTCTGCCACTGCGAGAAGCGCAGCAACGAAGCAGTCCCGCCGTGAACATCGGGATTGCCGCGTCGGCCTTCGGCCTCCTCGCAATGACAGATGCCAGCCTTTCGCTCCATCTCCTCACTCCTCACTCCTCACTCCTTCCCGTCCCCTGCGCTATACTCTTCCCATAGAGGACAACCGAGCGGGTGTCACATTCAAAAAGGAGACCGGCCATGGCAGAGCGTGGGAAGGGAACCCCAGGCAGAGGGGAAACGATGTTGCTTCGCGGCGCCAACGGGATGCTCTACAGGA
>JAKAJA010000356.1 GCA_021814085.1 Acidobacteriota bacterium
ATGGTCTTCACGTAGGGGTCGTCGGGGCCCAGGCCGGCGGCCACCACCTTCACCTCGTCCGTGAGGAGCACCAACTCCAGGTCCTTGTAGGAGGGGGAGGGGGTCGTGAGGTGGCGCAGGACGTCCCGAATCTCCGCCTCGTGGAAACCGGCCAGGCGCTCGGAATCGGGCCTGGGAGCCTCCTTGGCGTAGCGGACCATCTGGATCGCCGAACCCAGGAGCCCCCGCTCGCCCATGGCCGTCTTGAACCGGATGTCCTTTTGGTGGTCCCTGGCCCACACCTCGGCCTGCTCCAGGTCGGCCCATGCCTTGGCGTAGGGAGCGAGAGCGGGATTCTTGGCGATGGCCGCCCGCAGGGCCGTCTCCTCATCGAGCTTCTTCTTCATGAGGGCGGGATCGTTCAAGCCCCTGAACTCGCCCTCACGGGCCTTGACGGAGTTCTCGATGAAATACAGGTAGGTCCGCGCGCGGCGCGCCTGCTCCGGGCCGCGCTGGCCGTATGCCTTGAGGAGTTCGCGGCGCGCCTTGAGGCGCTCGATCATGTGGGGGTACACCTGGTCGCGCTGGTACATGAGCATGGAGTACGTGAGGAGCCGTTCCGTCCGTCCGGGGTTGCCCGAGACGAAGACCAGGTCGCCATCCGCCGCGCCCTTGGGGTTGACATGGAGGTAGTGCTGGACCTTCGCGGGCTTGCCGTTCTCGTAGGCGCGGATGAAGGACATGTCCAGGTCGTACCTGGGATAGGTGAAGTTGTCGTCGTCCCCGCCGAAGAAGGCCGCCGCCAGCTCGGGAGTGAAGACGAGGCGCACATCCGTGTATTCCTTAAAGCGGTAAAGCACCCGCTTGGATCCGCCGAAGAGGGGCACCACGTCGCCCTTGAATCCGGTGGTCTTTAGGCAGTCGGCGGCGATGGCCGCCATGGCCTTCTCCCGCTGCTCTTGGGCCTGGGCCGGGGTGGCTCCGGCTTTCACGGTGGCGTTCACCTTGTCGGTCACGTCCTCGAGGGAGACCACCACAGCGAGGGTCGCGCCAGGCATGGGGAGCTCTTCCGCTTGGGTCTTGGCGTAGAAGCCGTCCCGCACGTAGTTGTGCTCGGGGCTCGAAAGCCTCTGGACGTAGCCGAGGGTCACGTGGTGGTTCGTGATGACGAGACCGTCCGGGGACACGAAGGAGGCGCTGGCCCCCGGTTCCACCGAGGAGAGCCGGAGGTGGTCGAACCAGGCCTGGTCAGGCTTGAACCCGTAGCGATCCTCCAGCTGCTTCAACGGGGGGTGGTCGTAGGTCCACATGCCTTCGTCGGCACGGACGGACGTCGAGATGAGGCCGGCAGCGCAAAGGGACGCGGCCGAGAGGATGAAGGTCCCGAAAAGAGTCGTCGAGCGGGTCATGAGGTTCCCCTATCATGGCGGGCCTACCCCGAGGCAGGGCAGGCGAGTGGAGGATTGTACACCCCGCGGCGCGCGGGTGCCACCGGCGCCGGCTCGGCCAGAGGTTCCGTTACGTCGGCCGGCCCACGGCATCTTCATAGGTGAAGGACCCGGCCTTGGCCCGGGGAAGCCCGTGGCCCATAATGTGGTTTAGATCGCGCTGGCAATAAGGAGATGATATGGCTGAGAAAACGACCTACGGTGTTTATTCCCGGACCCACAAGCCCTTCGACTCGGCGCTCCAGGCCACCCGGGATGCCCTCAAGGCCCGCGGATTCGGAATCCTCTGGGAGATCGACGTGAAGGCCACCATGAAGGCCAAGCTCGGGGTGGACTTCCCGGACTACGTCATCCTCGGCGCCTGCAACCCGCCCATCGCCCACCAGGCCCTCACCGCCGAGCCCAACATCGGCCTCCTCCTGCCCTGCAACTGCATCGTACGCCAGGAGGGCGACCACGTCGTCATCGGCGCCATCGAGCCCCACGAGCTCATGGGCCTCACGGGGCGCACCGACCTGAAGCCCTTCGCCGACAAAGTCGAGTCCATCCTTCGCGAGGCCGTCGACGAGGCATCGAGGAGTTAGGTCAAGAGAAGAACACTGAACCGCGAAGACCGCAAAGACCTCTAAGAACGCAAAGAGAAAAGAATTCTTCTCTCTTCTGAGTCTTGGCGCCCTTGGCGCTCTTTGCGGTCAAGTGTTTTGTCCCTATTTTGACCTTCTCCCCGCTCCCGGCTCCCCTTCTCCCTGCTCCCTGCTCCCCTTCTCCCCGCTCCCGGCTTCTACGTATCTCTCCTCACGTACACCTGCTCGGCCATGTGGCGGTCGATGGCGAACTGGCTGTGCCCGCAGCGGAAGACGATGGAGGGGGTCTGGCGGACCACGGTAATGGGGTCACCGGGGTGGACGCCCATGGACAGGAATTTCTGGAGGTCGCCGCCCTCGTGGGTGCTCAGATACGCTATGGTGCCGTCCTCGCCGGCCTTGAGATGCGCCAGAGACAGAACGACGGCGTCCACGGCGCGTCCCGTCTTCTTGCAGCACTCCCCCTCGGGGATGGGGTGGCCGTGGGGGCAAACGCGGGGGTGCCCCAGGAATGCGCAGACCTTCTCGTCGAGGCCCTCGATGAGAGAGTGTTCGAGGACGCAGGCGTCCTCCTCGGCGCGCTCCTGACCCGCGCCCATGAGGTCCGCGAGGAGGCGCTCGGCAAGGCGGTGGCGGCGGATGGCACGTCGGGCGAGGACCTGCCCCGCCTCGGTGAGCTTCAGCTCGCCTGCGGCGATCCAGCCCTTCTCGGCAAAGTGGTGGCTGACCACCTCGCCCGCGAGGCCCTCGGGGAAGGGGCGCCCCTCCACCTGGTTCTGCCAGAGGTCCTCCAGGATCTCCTGCTCGCTTTCGGTGAGCTCAGTTCCGTGGCCCATTTCAACCCCTTATTGCGCCGACGGCGCCGGGCCTACTGCATTGTCAGGCTCGCGCTCCGAATCCTCAACGTACCCTCTGGGTCCGCCTCCGGTTCTTCCCGCTCGCCTTCCTCGCATTAGGCCCACCGGCGTCGGGACGCCGTCTCCCTCCGCTTCGCTTCGGGATCCATTTTCCGACAACATGAGGACCCGAGGCACATGCATCACCAACAAACCTTGCCAGACAAAGACCGTCCGTGAGACCTCCGCGCCTTGCCTCCAGTTCGATCTCACTCGCATCTCAATGCTTCGCCCCTCGCAACCGTTGAAAGAGGTTACCCCACCTCAGCGTGGCGTCCTTGAGGGGGCGCTGGTTTTCGTAGCCGCAAAAGGGACACCGGGAGTGGCCGCACCCCTGCGTGAGGAGGGTGCACCCCGCGCAGGCGCTCGCGCTCTTCTCGGGATCGTAGCTCTTCCGGCACATGGCGCACTCGATCACAGGCTCACCCCCGTGATGTCCAGGGTCGTTTTGAGCAGCCACCCCACGCTGAATGCCGTGGCGAGGATGACACCCGACATGGCCGGGGTCACCTTGCA
>JAKAJA010000357.1 GCA_021814085.1 Acidobacteriota bacterium
TTCGAGTGCGCGCCCCCCCCGGAGCGAGCCGCACCGGGACAGAAGCTCGCCGGCCATATCTACGGCCGACTTCCCCTTGACCCCCGTGCGCAAGAGGATGGCGAGGAGTTCCGTCGTGCTAAGAGCAGCGGCTCCTCGGGCGAGGCACCGCTCCCTGGGCCTCTCGGGCTCGGGCATTTCCTTGATTCCCAGAACATGTCCCTGCATAGGTCACCTCCTGCCGGAAGGAGGGCAAGGTGCGGGCCAAGCCTATTGCCCCTCTCCGAGGGCGCCACCATAGGGGCCGCGAAGGTAACTCTATAGATTTCAGTGCGTTACAAGAGATGATTTGCTTCCCGTGTGCGTCCCCCCTTGTCAACGGACGTTGACACGCTAATCACCTGGTCTTCAAGCACTTATCTATTTCTGTCATAAATCTCCCGTGTTGTCCTAGAGGGAAACCAGAGCGGGGACGCCAACAACTGCCATACATATACAACCCATCTTTCACATTGCGGAAGTGTGGCACGAACCCTGCGCTCTCCTCGGCGTCCCCGGGAGGCCACGGATGGGCCGAGGCAGCCGGAGGGACGGTTGGTTCAGATGCGGCCAGGCGCCGCAGAGGAGACGGAGATGAACGGGAACCTCAAGAAGATGGTGCTGGCGGTAGCGGCCCTCCTGGTGGCGGGCTTCATGACGATGGCGGCGACTCCCGCCGGGACTCCCCAGGACGGCCAGGCCCAGCCCACGGCCAAGGCCTCCAAGGCCCACAAGACCAAGGCTCCCAAGGTTTCCAAGGCCGAGCGCCTCAAGGCGGGGAAGCCCATCAACCTGAACACCGCCACGGCCGAGGAGATGACCGGCCTGCCGCGCATCGGCGCCAAGGTCGCCCAGCGGATCGTGGAGTACCGCTCCGCCCACAAGGGATTCAAGAGCGTGGACGAGCTCCGCAACGTGAAGGGCTGCGGACCCAAGGTGCTCGATGGGATCCGCCCTTACGTGACGCTGTGACGCCTTCGGGCGTCTTTTGCAAGGGCGGCGGCACCAGCCGCCGCCCTTTTTCTCGCGCGTGTTGCCGCTGGCCGGGGAGGTTCACGACATGGACAGGCCCATAAGCTTGACGGGGTCACGAGGATATTCAGTGCCTGAGACGTTGGTGGCGTCGGCCATTCTCGGCCTCATGGCGGTGGTAGCGATGGGAACCCTGGAGCGGCTTTGCGCCCAGTCGTCCGCTCAGGCCCTCAATCAGGTGGTGAGGGGGCTCGTGGGGCAGGCCCAGTGCCGCGCCGTGACGGTCCGGGCCTATGTGGGGCTTGCATTCGAATCCACGGCCGCCGGCGCGACCGGACGCATCTACGAGGATGGCGACGGAGACGGCGTCACCCGGGAAGACATCCAGGGTGGGGTAGACCATCCCCTCACTTCCCCGATCGTTCTCCGTGAGGGATGGGCGTTCCTTGGTATACCCGATGGAGTGAAGAGGGATCCGCTTGGAAACCCCATGGCAGAACCCGACCCCGTGCGCTTCGGGCGGGGCGACATCCTCAGCTTCAGCCCGACCGGGACCAGCACGCCGGGGTCGCTCTATCTTCGCGACGCCCATGGCACGGAGTGCTGGGCATTTCGCGTGGCCGGCATCGACGGGAGGATAAGAACCTACCGCTGGTGGAAGGGGAAGTGGAGCGAGGTGAAATAGGAAGCGGTCAGCTGTCAGCTGTCAGCTATGAGCAATCAGCGATGAGCGCACATCGGGAGAGCGCGAGAGGACGGCGCGGTGAGGACGGAGAAGGGCAATTCCCGGTCTTAAGTCCTCATGCTCAGGCCGAAAGCTGATGGCTGATAGCTACTTTTTCGACAGTTCCATCAGGACCTGTTTGGCGCAGGCCTTGAGCGTATCGAAGACCCCGATGCCTTTGACAGCCACGGCCTCGAAATAGGACTCGTTCTTGATGCGGAGGGCCTGGAGCATCTCTTCCAGGGGCACGGCGGTGGGGAGATCGCGCTTGTTGAGCTGGAGGACGTAGGGGATGGTGCTCAGGTCGAAGCCATGCTCCTCGAGGTTGGATTTGAGGTTCTCGATGGCCTCGGTGTTGGCGTCCATGCGCGCTTCTTGGGAGTCGGCCACGAAGATGACCCCATCCACCCCTTTGAGGATGAGCTTTCGGGAGGCGTCGTAGAAGACCTGTCCGGGGACGGTGTAGAGGTGGAAGCGGGTTTTGAATCCCCGGACGGTCCCGAGGTCAAGGGGCAAGAAGTCGAAGAAGAGGGTGCGGTCCGTCTCCGTAGCCAGGGAGATGAGCTTCCCCTTGGCGTTGGGATTGGTCTTCTCGTAGACGTATTGGAGGTTGGTCGTCTTCCCGCAGAGGCCGGGGCCGTAATAGACCAGCTTTACATTGATTTCGCGCGACGCGTAATTGATGAAGGACATGCGATCGCTTTCCCCCGCCGTCTATTCGTTGAAAAGGGCGTCGATGTCCTCGTCGGTGATCTCGGCGAACGGGGACTGGAAAAAAGACTCTCCCGAGGCCCGGTCCCGCTCGGTCTTGTCCATGATCTGCTGGAATACGCGGTTCAGTTCCTCCGAACACCGTTTGACGCGGAGCCGCACCAGTCCGAGGGAGGACCGCTCGTCGAAGATGACCACCAGGATGACCTTGCCCCCCACGATGGAGATGTGGATGTTGTCCTTCTCCCCCTCGTGGAAGAGGACCGAGAACTCCTTTTCCCCGATGAGCTTGGCCAACCCGTCCGTGGCCGCCACGTTGCCGGCCGTGAGGGAGGCCAGGGAAGTGCAGTCGAGGCGCTCGATGTCCCCCGTAGCGGCGATTTGCTGGCCGTTCTTGTCCACGAGGAAGACCACGCTTGCATTGGCGTCGACCTTGAGTTTCCCGATGATTTCCTTGATCTTCTGGAACTCTTCCTCATACATGATGAGGTCGGACGCGCCCATAAGACTCTCCTCTTGGGCAACAGGTATAGCACACCGCACAAACGAGAAGCAACTGCGTGTGCGGCTTGGGGAAACTGTCAGGGCCCCAGTTCTCACCCCGAAGGGGTCAACCGAACTCCTTCCGTCCCGAGAGGGATCGCCCGAGGGTTTGGGCATCCACGAACTGGAAGTCCGAGCCCACGGGCATTCCGAAGGCGATGCGGCTGACCCAAACGCCCTTCCCGCCCAGGAGCGTGGCCAGGTATGACGCGGTGGCTTCCCCCTCGGCCGTGGGCGGGGTCGCCAGGATGACCTCGCGGATGCGCCCCGGCTCCAAACGCCTCTCCAAGACGTCCAGCCCCAGGTGCTCCGGATGGATGCCCCTAAGGGGGGAGAGCAGGCCGTGGAGGACGTGGTAGCCGCCGCCGAACTCCCCCGTGGCCTCGATGAGGAGAACATCAGCGGCACTCTCCACCACGCATAGAAGACTTGGGTCGCGGCGCGGGTCGTCG
>JAKAJA010000358.1 GCA_021814085.1 Acidobacteriota bacterium
GAACGGGCCTGGGCCTGGCCATCGTGCACAAAATCGTCCTCGCCCACGGCGGAACCATCACGGCGGCCAACAACGACCCTCCGCCGGGGGCGACGTTTACCGTGAGGCTGCCGGCCGAAAGAGAGCGCAACGGATACGTTATCGATTAGGGACTCCTGGCTCCTAACGAATGGTCATCGGTCATCAGTTGCTGTTCAATGGCTACGGTTCGAGTTCACTATCTTTTCGCGGAGGTGCGGGCAAGTGAGCGAGCAGCCAGGCAGCGATCCCCGGGTTGATTCTGTGTACGACCGTTATCTCGCCTCCTTGCTGGAGGGCGAAAGGACGGAGTGCACGTCCGTCGTGGAGGGACTTCGCGCCGGTGAAGTTCCCCTCCGGTCCCTCTATGTGGACCTTTTCCAGCGGGCCCTCTACCAGGTGGGAGACCTTTGGGAGCAGAACCGGGTCTCGGTGGCCACGGAACACCTGGCAACGGCCATCACGGAGCGAATGGTGGCGCTGGTGGAGCCCGGGGTTTTCGGCGGAGAGGCCCGCCGGCGCGTCATCGTCGTGGCGTGCGTGGCGGACGAATACCACCAGCTCGGGGGCCGCATGGCGGCCGACCTCTTTGAATTGCACGGCTGGAGGGCGTATTTTCTCGGGGCCAACACCCCGCACTCCAGCCTGCTGGATCTCATCGAGAAGACAAAGCCTGACCTGGTGGGACTTTCGCTGAGCATCTACTTCAACCTCCCGTCGCTCCTGGCGGCGCTGGACGCCGTGAGGGCCGCGCACCCAGACCTCCCCATCATCGTCGGGGGCCAAGCCTTCCGCTGGGGAGGGGAAGAGAGCCTGCGCCGGTACGAGGGGGTGACGCTCGTCAAGACGGTGGACGACTTGGAAAGGATCGCCACAGGCCATGGAAGCCCCTGATTCCAATATCGCCATAGCCGCCGCGGGCTGGCACTTTCTCTGCGAGAGGGCGGAAATCCTCGTCCTGCGCGTGAGCCGCGAAGGCGCCATCCTGCACGCCAACCGCCACGCGGTGGAACTCACCGGGATCCCGCTGGAAGGAGAGCCGCTGGAGCATATTTTCCTGGGCTTCGCTGATGGCCCCGTGGGACGGCGGCTGCTCGATAGGACGGGAGAGACCCATCTCGCCAATATCCGCACGGCGAACGGCCTCCCGGAGACCCTGTACTTTACGGCCCTGCCCGCAGGCGACGAGATGGTTCTGTTCGGGCAAACCGACGCGCAGGAACAGGTGAGGCTCCGCAAGGAGGTCCTCGCCCTCAACCACGAGATGGGGAACCTGAGCCGTGAACTGACCCAGAAAAACGCCGAACTCGCATGGTTGAACGCGCAGAAGACCCAATTTCTGGGCATGGCGACCCACGACCTGAGAAAACCGGCTGGCCTGATCCTGAGCTACGCCGAGATGCTGGAGGAGGAGGCCTCCGGAACCCTCCGGGAGGACCACCTCCACCTGCTCGACACCATCCGCGCCTCTGCCGAACGCATGAAGCGGGTCATCGAGGACTTCCTGGATGTGGCCATGATCGAGTCGGGCAAGCTCAACCTGGACATGGGCGTCGCGGCCATCGAAGAGCTGGTCAAGAGCCCGCTGCTCCTGGTGTCCAAGTCCGCGAGCCGCAGGGGCGTTGTGGTCACGACCGACCTTGCCCCTGCCGGCCAGAGGCTCCGCGTGGATGGCCAAAAACTCGAGCAGGTGATCACCAACCTGTTGAGCAACGCGGTGGAGCAGTCTCCGGACGGGGCCACCGTTCAGGTAGGGAGCCGCCGGCATGGCGACGGCATCCGCTTCTTCGTGACGGACGCGGGGAAGGGATTTTCGGAAGAGGTGCGTGGCCGCCTGTTCACGGCCTTTGCGGGCACGGGCGGCCAGAAGAGGGACGGGGAGCGAAGCATCGGGCTGGGTCTGGCCATCTCTAGGAGGATCGTAGAAGCGCATGGTGGCACGATGATGGCTGAGAGCCCGCCCGGGAAGGGCGCCACCGTGGGGTTCATCCTTCCCGCGCAGTGCCTGGCCCCAATGCGGAGCGATGAGCAGAATGGAGGCGTGAGATGACCATCCAACAGATGCGCGCGACTGCCCAAAACCTGCGCCAACCCTCGACCGAAGCGGCCGCAGAATTCGAAGCCAAGCAGGAGACCATGGCCGCCGAGCTTAACCGCCTCATGTGCGAGCGGCCCGATGTGGACCGCCTCGTGGGCGAGGGCAACCGCCCCATGATGGAAAACAACAGCCGGAATTTCTTCCGCTTCATGTCGTCCCTCTTCAGGGCCTATGACCCCGAGGTCCTCGTGGAGACCGCGCAGTGGGTCTTCCGAGCATACCGTTCCCACGGCTTCCAGATCGCCTACTGGCCAGCCAACATCGACACGGCGGTCCTGGTCCTCCGGGGGCATCTTTCGCCGGGGGCTTTCTCCCAGTGCGCGCCTTTCTTCGACTGGCTCATCGTCCACATCCCGGATTTTGTCAAGAGTAGCGACGAGACCATGAAGGGGGACGCGCGGGAGCCGAGCCACGGATGAGCCACTCTCCGCTTGAGGTGAACCCGTGAAGGACGCACAAACGATTCTGCTCATCGACGACGACCCTGATATTTTGTGGGCCACGGAACGGATCTTGGCCGGCGCTGGATACGGGGTGGTCACCGGCAGTCTGGCCGCCGAGGTCATTGACTTGGCCCGCACCCACCGCCCCGCCCTGGTTCTGCTCGATGTCATTTTAACGGATGGGGACGGCCTAGAGGTGGCCCGTCAACTCAAGGCCGACCCCGACCTCAAGGATATCTTCGTGGTGCTCATGTCCGGATTGAGGACCAGCTCCGGCGACCAAGCCAAGGGTTTGTCGGAAGGACTCGCGGACGGATACCTCGCACGCCCGATCAGCAAGGTCGAACTTCTGGCCCGAATAGATGCCTTCCTCCGTATCCGAAGCGCCCAAGAAGCCCTGCGCGAAAGCGGGGAGCGGTTTCGGGCGGTGACCCAGACTGCCAACGACGCCATCGTCTCCGCCGACAGCGCGGGACGTATCGTGGGATGGAACCGAGCCGCCGAAAAGATCTTCGGCTATTCGGAATCCGAGATCAACGGCCAGCCCCTCGCGCTGTTGATCCCCGCCCGGTACCACGAGGGGCATCGGGCCGGTATGGTGAGGGTGCAGGCCGGTGGGGAGAGGCACGTCATCGGCCATACCGTTGAGATGGAAGGACGGCGTAAGGACGGCGGCGAATTTCCGCTGGAATTTTCCCTCGCCGAGTGGGAGGTTCTCGCAGGCCACTATTACACCGCCATCATCCGCGATATCACCGAGCGCAAGCTGGCGGAGGAAGCACTGCGGCTGGCCGAGCTGGAACGGGAGAAGGCCAAGGGTAACGAACTCCTGGCACAGCTCATC
>JAKAJA010000359.1 GCA_021814085.1 Acidobacteriota bacterium
ATAAACCCCCTTCTGCTTTTCCTAATCCTTCCGGTTATTGCATCGGCACTTGTTCTCGCTGGTTTCATGGTTTTCGGCGGCTACATCACTGTCGAGGGGCTTTCTTTTATGCACGAACGGAGTCAACAAGAAAGAGCCGTGACCGACATCAAGGCCATTGCCGCTGCCTGCCAGGCCTACGCCGCGCACATGGGTACATATCCCCAGCCGCCCCCCAGCAAAGAATTCTTTTCTGATGTGGCATTTGTTCCCGACTTGGCCCCGTTTTTGGTGCCTGCTTATATCGCTAAGCTACCAGAAGCTGACCCTTATAAGCGCACCTATCGCTATGGAGTCTCTCCGGACGGAAAGGAATTCGTTATCGTCTCGGGCCAGTGGAGCAAAAAGATCGATCCTCGCGAGATCCCATCCCAATTTGTGGGAACTCATTGCTTTGATGACGACGTCATTTGGAAGAATGACAAGTTTGTGCAGGCACCCAAAGGAAAACAACTGCCATGCACTGGCCAACTCGTTCGGCCCCACCGCCGCTGGGAAAATGGTGAACTACGGGTTCCATCCCACTAATTGCCGCCCTGTGGAGCTGGGGGGAAGGTTCTTTGCCTCGCAGGGCTCCTAAGCATTGTGGGAAGGACGGTGGGAAAGGCTCCGCCTTTTCCACGGGGCTTTCCATCAAGGCGGGGAGCTTTCCACCAATCCATCAGGGATCACCTTAGAAAACGAAATTGTTCGTCCACCACGAGATCTCGGCCGAGGATCCGGGCGAAGCCGGATTTCGGTCGAAGCGAACGGACTCCCGCGCGGTGCGATTGCAGCCAAGCCAGGCTGTGACCGGTCCAACGAAAACCCAAGGAAAACGAAGCGGCCCCCGCAGGGACCGGGCCGCTGATAACCAACAAGGTCAACCCCGGCAGAGGGCTTGGCCGATGCGGGCGCTTGCTCAACGAAACGTACGAGCGGTACCCGCGCCAGGGCGCCGTGCGCTTCTTCCTGTCACAGGCACCGCAGACGCCCGTTGTGTCTCGCTTTGCTCCGTTTGGGTGGACGCTGGGTGACCAGCGTCCTTCTTCTGCCCGCGGCTTTGCCGCGGTGGGGCGACATTTTGTCCGCCCGCCGGGAGGGCCTGTGACCGGCGGGGCGGAAAAATGTCTCGGGGGGAAGCCCCAGACCACCCCAAAGGAACAAGGAAAGGAGACACCATGAACGGGATCCGCTTTCAAGTTGCAGAGGCCAACACTACGCTTTTCGATAACGCCTCGGAGCTTCCCTTGGGACGGATGCAAGCCAGGGGGCCGGAGGCCCTCACCACCACGGAGCTTCTCTCGCTGGTCATCATGCCATCGCCGCGCCGGAAGAAGAACGAACCCTCCGCCGCCCTGGATGTGGCCGGGGAGCTTCTTTCCCGAGCGGGCTCCCTTCGCGGCGTGGCCACCCTCGCGCCCAAGGAGCTGATGGACCGGCACGGCCTGGGAGCTGCCAGCGCCGCGCGCGTGGCCGCCATCACCGAGCTAGCCCGCCGCTTCACCGAGGAGGACGTGCGCCTGGCTGAGACCCTCTCCGGAGCTGAGGAGGCCTACCATTTCTTGACGCCTCGCCTTCGCGACCTGCCCCATGAGGTCTTCGCGGTCATCTTTCTGAACCAAAAGCACGGCGTCCTGGCCTACCGGGAATTGTTCCGGGGCTCCATTCACGCGTCATCCGTTCATCCCCGCGAGGTCGTCAAGGAGGTCCTCAAGGAGAACGCGGCGGCCGTCATCCTTGCCCACAATCACCCGAGCGGCCACGTGAGCCCCAGCCCCGACGATTTGCGCCTTACCGAAGACCTCAAGGGCCTCCTGGCCCACCTGGACGTCCGCGTGGTGGATCACCTCATCGTTGGAGGGAACGGGTATTTCAGCTTTGCCAGGGAAGGCCTCCTGAACGGATAGTGGCGCGCCCTTTCCCGCGCCGGCCCGGCCTCCATTGGGGAGGCCGGGCACCTGTGCGCGCCGCGGGGGGCTCTGCCCCCCTTGCCCCCCCGCCGGGCGGGGATGCCCCCTTCCCTGGACCCTTCCCCGGGAAAATGGCCTCCCAGGAAGGCCCAGGAGCGACGAAACGGGCAGGGAACAGCATCTATGGTCCCCCGGTCTAACGCCGCAGGGATGATGGCCAGAAGGAACCAGGCTGAAGGATCTTCCCGCCATCTCCGGTTGGGGTGGCCGTACACCTCGAGGTGTACAAAAAAGCGGACCGTCGTACACCTCTGGTTGTATTGACAGGGCGGCATAACAGGCCCACGCTCTATAAAGACCATCAGCTTTGACCGCCGCTACTCGGAGCGTCCTGAACCGGGGGGATTCTATGGAGAAAAGGTGCATCGTGTTCCTTCTAGCGGCGGCGGCCCTGTGCGCAGCCCGACCGGTGCCACTTTTGGCACAAACCCGGCGTGGCCCGGTGCCCCCGAAGGCACCTGCCGCGCTGACCTTTTCCAGAAGCGATGCCCAGCCTGGTGGGCGCGCTGGCGCCGGAGAAGGGGCGACCCCAACCTGCGAGGCTGCCGGTGCTATTTCTCCGGCCCTGCCCAACATGGCATTACCCGTGCCGGAAGCGGCCGATGCTGTTGCGTTAACGGTAACCAAGACCTGGGGCTCCGGAGCCTGGCAGATCAATTTGAGCTGGTCGGGAGGCACGGCACCCTATACCACCTCGTACAGCACCGACCCCAGCTTTCAACGGGGCGACAGAACTCTCGCCACGGGTTCCAGCGGGTACGCGCTTTCCGTCACGGCCAATGCATCCGCCACTCTTGAATGCTTTGCGGTCACCGACGCGAATGGTGTTAGCCCGGCAGTACAGGGTATGGGCTCCGACCCCTACCCCGATATTCCTGCTCCCACGATTCAGCAGGATGGTCTTTGGTGGGGCGACAGCCTCACGCTGAATGGCAACTATCTGGACCTCACCCCACAAGAGAACTTCGTCGGTTTAGCTGCACGGCAGGTGCAGGCAAGCTCTGTGATGGACGGCGGGAGTGGCTACGCCACGTCGGCAACGTTCCCTGTCCCCGACGACGGCCGAGGTGCCTATGCCTACTTGAGCACTCACGGCAGTTCACCCGCGAGCGGTGCGCCCTTTATTCATCTTTATCCGCGCGGTATCTCCGCCTACACCAATATCCGCTGTGTCATCTACGCACCACCCACGGGCCACGTCTGGGTGGCGGCGGACGGGAAGGTGGACGAGATAGATGTCTTCCAGCATGATCCCGCCATCGTGCGCTCCATCACGAGCTATACCAAGCCCTATCTCTCTCGGTGCACAAGCGACGGGCGTATTTTTGTCGTGGACGGAGTGACCGGACCAAGCGAAATAGATCAGATCAACGTAAGCTCTGGGGCCGTGACGCTCTATGCCAGCACT
>JAKAJA010000360.1 GCA_021814085.1 Acidobacteriota bacterium
ACGCGCTCGGCCAGGCTCTGCTGCGTCATCTCGTCGCGGTCGAAACGGAGCCGCCGTATCTGATTGCGCAGGATGGGTTCTTTATTCTTCATGGTCGCGGGTCCGTCCGTACTGCACGAGGGTGGCTATGGAAGAGGAGACCATAAACAGAACCCATGCGAACCACACTTGGCCGATAAGAAAATAGACCGGCACGACCTCCTGGTGCATGAATTCTCTTACGATCTCGTAGGCGATGACGGATAGCAAAACGAAGGCCATCCAGAAGATCCTGTATCCGACGAACTGTGCTTTGCGATTGATGAGCTGGTCGCGCTCGTCCAGAATCGGCGCCATTCCCCTTCGGCGGGACAGGATGGTTGGTAGGCCCACGCGCCCACAGATCCCGAATGCCCCCAAAGCCCTGGAGGGCCCTATGCTCGGCAGGAGGGCCAAGAAGCCTACGAACGCCACCGCGACAACCAGTAGAGTAAACCAAGCCTGCTTCTGCTGAACCGTCATCGTCCCGCTCCAAAGAAGGGCCCCCCGCACGGAGAGCGTGACAGCCACATAGGACACAATGTAAGATATAACATACATATTGTCAAGTGCGGCTTACCTTATTCGGCGTGACGGGCGCGTATGCCGGGTTGGCGCGAAGTCTCACCCTGGAGGCGTCATGTATGGAGGTCTTGATCCTGGCGAAGGCGCACAGCTACTGGCGAGAGATGATAGAGGCTCTGGGTTCAGCCCTGGCTCTTGGGAATCTGGAACGTCCCGTCCAAGCGGTTAAGGGCTGATCCGCAAATAGGGCAAGGTCGCGCGCGCGGCGCCGGGCGAGCAGGACAAGGCGGCCGACCGACGACAGGGTGGTGCCCTTTCTAGGGAGGCCAACGCCGTCATGTGAAGCCCGCCGCCCGCGCCCGGAGGGACGGGGCTGGCCGGGCGCCTGGCTTTGTCAACTCGCTCATCCGATGGCACTGCATCGGCCTTCGCTCGCTTCCTCGCCATGCATCCCGGCCAGCCTCCGTCGCGACCCTACCTTATTTGCAGATAAGCCCTAGGCATCTCGTCGGCACGGTGGTCGAGGTCTTCGAGCGCGTTGCGGTAGCCTTCGGCATCGAGTTCACCCCGCTGGAGGCGGGCGTCCAGGAGCGCTTTCTGGGTCTCGAACCACCGGTCCACGTCGAAGTTGTAGGTCATGGGGAGTGTGATGTGGAATGGAAAATGGCGAATGGCGAATGGAAAAAGAACAAGTGCGAATTGCCGGTGTCTATGCGGTCAGTCGCAAGATCCATCGTTTGACACTTTTGTTCTAACATTCGATATTCGCGATTCGCCATTCGACATCCAAAACGGCCCTATCCGACGACCTTGGCGAACTCGGCTTCGAGGCGCTCGGCCTCGAAGGTCTCCAGGAGGGGGGCCAGGAGGAGGTCGAGATCGCCGTTGAGGATGCCGTCGAGGCGGTGGACGGTGAGGCCGATGCGGTGGTCGGTGCACCGGTTCTGGGGGAAGTTGTACGTGCGGATCTTCTCGGAGCGGTCGCCCGAACCCACCATGGACTTGCGCGTGGTGGAGAGCTCCGCCATGCGCTTGTCCTCCTCGAGCTGGAGGAGGCGGGAGCGGAGGATCTTGAGGGCCTTCGCCTTGTTCTTGATCTGGCTCTTCTCGTCCTGGCAGCTCACCACCAGGCCCGAGGGGAGGTGGGTGATGCGGATGGCCGAATAGGTGGTGTTCACGCTCTGCCCGCCGGGCCCCGAGGAGCAGAACCGGTCGATACGGAGGTCTTTCTCCTCGATGTGCACGTCCACCTCCTCGGCTTCGGGGAGGACGGCCACGGTGACGGCGGAGGTGTGGATGCGCCCGGCGGCCTCCGTGGCGGGCACGCGCTGAACGCGGTGGACACCGCCCTCGAACTTGAGCCGGGAGTAAACCTTCTCGCCGGCCAGCGAGCAGATGATCTCCTTAAAACCGCCCAGTTCCGTGCTGTTTTCCTCCAGGACATCGAGTTTCCAGCCGCGGCGCTCGGCGTACCTCGCGTACATGCGGTAGAGGTCCCCGGAGAAAAGCGCCGCCTCATCCCCGCCCGTTCCGGCGCGGATCTCGAGGATGGCGTTCTTGGCGTCGTTGGGGTCGCTGGGGAGGAGGCAGAGCTTGAGGGCGCGCTCGAGGGATTCGATCTCGGGTTCGAGCTGGGCCAGCTCCTCGCGGCCCATTTCCGCCATCTCGGCGTCGCCCCCGTCGGCCATCTCGCGGGCCCCGGCGATGTCGGCCAGGAGCTTGCGGAAGCGGTTGTAGGTGGTCACCGTCTCCGTGAGGTCGGCGTAGGCCTTGGAGAGCTCCCGGAACCGGGCCTGGTCGGAGACGGCGTCGGGCTGGCTGAGCTGGTCCGACAGCTCGGCGTGCTTCGCCACCACCTTGTCCAGCCGCGCGAGGATCCCTTCGTCGATCATGGTCGGGCCCTCAGGTGATCACCGGCTCGCTCGCCAGGTCCCGGGCCTCGGAGAGGGCCTTGAGGGCCACCTCGAGCATGGCGTCGTCGGGCTGCCGCGTGGTGAGGAGCTGGAAGGCGAGGCCGGGCCACATGAAGGGCCGCACGATGGGGGACTTGGGGAACTTGGCGGTGAGCCGGATGAGCTCGTAGCTGATACCCGCGATGAGGGGAAGGAAAACCAGGCGGGAGAGGGCCTTCACCCAGAAGGGGAAGTCGTGAGGCACCACGGAGAAGACCAGGATGGACACCACCATCACGAAGAGCAGAAAAGAGGTGCCACAGCGCGGGTGCAGGGTGGACTTGGACCGGGCGTTCTCCACCGTGAGGTCCTCCTTGGCTTCCCACGTGTAGACCACCTTGTGCTCCGCCCCGTGATAGGCGAAGACGCGGCGGATGTCCTTCATGAGGGAGATGCCCAGGATGTAGACCACGAAGAACACGATGCGGATCGCCCCGTCCACCAGGTTGAAGCCCAGGGAGTGGTTGGCCATGGGCACGTATTTCGTGAGGAGCTGGGTCAGGAGGAGGGGGACGTAGAAGAACAGCACGACGCCCAGGGCCAGGGAGAAGGCGACGGTCAGGGCCATGGCCCACGAGAAGGTGCCGCCGTCCTTCTTGGCCTCGGCGTTGGCCTCGGCCGAGACCGCATCCGGCCCTGCGCCCTCCGCGGGTTCCTCTTCCATGGCCACCTCGGCCGAGTAGTTGAGGGCCGAGAGGCCGAGCATCATGGCCTTGAAGAGGATCACGGACCCACGGATGAGTGGCAGGTTCCCGAACTTGCCTTTCGCCGTCTCGGGGAGCCTCTCCCGCTTGACCTTGACCTCGCCCTTGGGGTTGCGCACCGCCACGGCGTAGGTCATGGGCAGGCGCATGAGGACGCCCTCGATGACGGCTTGCCCCCCGACGAGGACACTC
>JAKAJA010000361.1 GCA_021814085.1 Acidobacteriota bacterium
GCATGAAGGCCGCGTCCGAATCGATGCGCGCCTCCACGGAGACGAACCCGAGGCGGAAGCCCTTGGAGGCGGAGCGCGTTTCGCCCCCTTCGTCGGTCACGTCCGCGTAGAGGACGTAGCGGTAGGTCACGTCCTTGGAAGTTCCCGTTCGCTCATCCACTTTGGGGGTGAAGGTCACCTTGAACAGGCCCTTCTCGTCGAGGGATGCGGTCCCCGAGGCGACGGTCTGGGCCCGGACGCTCCGGCCCCACCCGTACCATCCCCACCACCAGGGGTAGACAGGCTGGCGCGTCACGCGCCACTGCACGGCACCATTCGTCACGGGCAGCCCGAAGTAGTACTTCACTTCCCCCACCAGGGTCGCGGGACGATTCAGGCGCAGGGCCGATTCGGGCTCCTTGATGGAGGCCTCGAACGTGGGGCGCTTGTACTCCTCCACCCGGATGCCCGATCCGCCGTTCAGGGACGATTCCAGGCGCCAGGCGCCCAGCACCTTCCCCGGTGGGATGATGAACTCACCCGCCGCCGTGCCGAAGGCATTGGTGGAAAGGCTTGCGGTCCCCGCGACCTGGCTGTTGCCGTCGCGGAGGGTCACCGTGATGGGGGAATCGGGCATGCAGGCCCGCGGCCCCTTTCCCGCCGACGATTTGAAGACCAAGGCCTTCCAGTACATTTTCTGGCCGGGGCGGTAGATGCTCCTGTCCGTATAGAAGAGGGTCGCCACCGTTTCGGATGGGGGCGTCCTCTCGTAGAAGCTCAGGTAGGTGGTGTCGAGGCTGAGGTCGTCCCCTTTCCTGGCCAGGGTGAAGAAGCTCTTGTTGCGCAGGCTCGGACCGCTGGCGAACCGGACCGTGCCGTCCTCGCCGCTCGTCTCCCCGTCCACTTTATGGTGGCCCTGCTGCCAGTCGAACTGGTAGAGAGAGACCTCCGCGCCTGTCACGGGGCGGCCATCCTCGCCCGAGAGGACCGTCACCTCCACGTCGCCGTCCTCTTCCTGGCGGGTGAGGAGGACCAACCCGCTCACGGTAAAGTGCACGGCGAGAATGCGGTTCTTCGGCTCCTTGAAATCCTCCCGGGCGGATACCGCCACGACGTAGGCGCCTTTGGGTAGCGCGGGCGGATCCGCGAAGGTCCTGTGGTCCCGGTAGTCTGGCGTCTCGGGAAGGGTCACTTTCCAGGAGGCCGCCGGCTTGGCTTTACCCATGAGGTCTTTGACCTCCCGCCACTGAGGGAGGAGGTTGTAGTCGCGGCTCACGGCGATCCGCTGGAGGATATCCACGGGATAGGCCCGGAAGTAGACCGCCGGCAAGTTCTTGTGGGTGACGGCGAAGGATCGTTGGCCCGCGCCGTCCAGGGACATGCCCGCGAGGTTGAAGTCGGGAGCCTCGATGGATGCCACGATGTGGGCACAGCGCTGGCCGCCTATGGAGGAGGGGTAAGCCTTCTTCCCTTCCAGGGCCAAGGCACGCGCCTGCACAAGAGCATCGGGACGATCCACGGCCTGAGTGAACTCGGCCTGCTGGGCCTTCCCCATGGCGTACCAGGGGACGTCTTTGAAGGCTCCGATCCGGTCCCCGATGTCGGCGAGAATGGCCTTCCGGTCCTCCTCCTCCGTGAGCGACGCATGCAAGCGCCGCAGTCGCTCGAGGCGGGCCTCGAGTTGGCCTTCCGGCTTGCCCTGGGATGCGTGCCATGACTCGAGATCACCCATCACGGCGACGATCTTCTGGAGAGGATGGGCCTTGGGATCGGTGAGGACGGCATCGGAGGCCTGCCCCGAGGGACCATTGGCCAGCAGCTTCTTAGTATCGAGGAGGAAGAGGTCGTTGGACTGCTGGGGTGTCCAGAAGCCGGTGTCCGAAAGCAGCTCCACGTAGAGGTAGGAGACGGCATCGCGGAGGGTGTCGCGCACGCCGGCGGGGTAATCGTTGGGACGGATGTACTCTTTGAGGACGGAGATGGGCTTCGAGCCCAGGGCGGCGCGCTGCTCCCAGACCCGCAGATAGGCCTTCTGCGCCTCATCGAAAAGCTGGTCCCTCGTCAAGGCCTTGAGATCGACGGTACCCTTGCTCTCCACTTTCTCTCGCTGCCCGATCTCCCACGAGTAGGACTGGCAGTAGGTCACGATGGCGTGGGCGTAGAAGAGGTCTAGGGTCGCGTGATCGAGGGGATCCTTGGGCCAGGGTTCCTCCCTCAGGCGCCTCACGGCGGTCTCATAGCCGTGAAGGCCCATCCTGAGCTGGGTGACCCGGACCAGGGCCTTGGTCCACTGGGGACCGTCGCCGCTCGTCTTGGCCGCTGCGAGAATCTTCTCGGCCATCTCCGCCGCGGCCTCGTACTTCTGCTGGCTCACGAGGTCGTCCACGTTCTTCCAACTCGGTCCGGTGGTCTTGGGTGTCACGGTCTTGCCTCCCGATCCGCCCGTCGCAGGCGCCTTCTGAGCAAAGACCAGCGTGAGCGCAAGGACGAGCAATGCCGCCAGCGCCCACGGGAGGAGGTGAAGCCGCCTGCCCGACAGTCCTTCCCGATTCGCCATGGGGACCTCCTGCTCTGCTGGATGCGGGGACGCCGTTACACGCCGACTATACCAAGGGCGCCCTACCCCGTCCAGGCCCGTGAGACCGGACGGCACGCGAAGGGTTCCTTCGGGGACGACGGGAGAACGTGACTAGGGGACTGGGGGACTGGGGGACTAGGGGACTGGGAGTAAAATAAAGCGCGGCCTGTTGAAGGGGCGTTCCGCCGCGACCAGGTCAGATGCGAGGAAGACACGAGGGGAGCGCCGAGGCGTACTTGGGTTGGTACGTCGCAGCGGGACCTATTCACGTTCTTCTTTTCTCGTGGGCTCTTGGACTCGTGGGCCCGTGGACGCAATCCCCTCGTGGGCTCTTGGGCTCGTGGGCCCGTGGACGCAATCCCCTCGTGGGCTCTATCCCCTCGTTGGCTCGTTGACTCGTTGACCCGTTGGCTCTATCCCCTCAGACCCCGTATTTGCTGAGATCGAAGGGAAGCGCCTTCCTCTGCGCCGCGAAGAGCTGGTCGATGCCGTGGGCCGCGAGGGCGAGGAGGGCATCGAGGTCGGTTTTGGAGAAGGGCTGCTGCTCGGCCGTCCCCTGGACCTCGATGAAACGGCCGTCTCCGCACATCACCACGTTCATATCCACCTCGGCGATGGAGTCCTCGTCGTACTTGAGGTCCAGCAGCTTCTCGCCGCGGATGATGCCCACGCTCACGGCCGCCACCTGGCTCTTCACCGGGAAGGCCTTGATGATCTTGGCCGAGAAGAGCTGGTCGAAAGCCATGGCCATGGCGCAGAAGGCGCCCGTAATGGCGGCGGTCCGCGTGCCGCCGTCTGCCTGCAGGACGTCGCAGTCCACCCATACAGTGC
>JAKAJA010000362.1 GCA_021814085.1 Acidobacteriota bacterium
TGAGGCGGGCGAAAAGATCTTCCAATCCGCCCGGGAAGCTGAGGATGCACATCCTGGGGGTGCCCGTCCCTCCCCAGCTCTGCCAGGCGTGCATGAAGGTCTGGACCATGCCGATCTGCGCGAGGTCCGGCCGCACGCCGTACCGCTCCTCGAAGGTCTTGAAGAAACCCAGCCCCTGAAAAATCGGGATGAGGCCGTCGTTGCACACGCTCCCCATGGGGATATCGCCGTTCAGCTCTACGAAGCGGACACCCGTCCCCGTGGTGAAGGAATCGAACCGCAGGATGGACCGGGCCTCCGGAGAGCGCGGCTCCAGAGACATGATGGTCCCGATCCATTCGTTGAACCCCCCGAGATACGCCGAGTGAAGTCTCTGGTCGTCCAGGACGGCGTCACGGACCTTGCGGATGGCCGCCGCGAGCACCGACACGGCCCGCTGCTCCTGCCCCATTTCCGCGGCGGTCACGAACCGGGGCCTCGCCACCGTGCAGAAGGGCCGCTCTCCGATGAAGAGGTCCTGTTCCCTCTGAGATTGGAGGAGCTGCGCGACGAGCGAATCGGGCTCGGGCCAGGTTGTCAGAAGCTCGTTCCAATAATTTACGGCATCTTGGCGCAGGGCTGAAAAGCGCGCACTGTTCACAGTTCACCTCGCATTGGTGGAAGGAGTGGAAAAGCAGCTATGAAGGCGTTGCTTGTGCCCCCCGGCCGGGTCTGGGTAGGTTGCTTCAGGGGAATATCCTGTGACGAGTTTGGCCCCGTCACTGCCACGTTGCCTTTCGCATCATCTGCGAGCCTCCGTCGCGACCATGTCCGATGCCGTGCTGGGCGCTAGATCGGCTCAGTGGCCCGAGCTGCTCTTCGCCCTCTTCAGGGGAAAGGTGACGACATCGCCGATGATCGGTGGGTTATAAACTGTAGCTGTCTCGGAATCATCCTCTTTGACCCAGGCGACGAAAACCTCTTGCGCCGTCGCCCTGTTTTTCTCCGGATGCACCGTGACCTTGAGATATCCCAACTGCCTCGTTTCTCCGAACCGGTACCCCACCGGATAGGGGTCACCTGGGTTAAAGTCCGCAAATTTGCCCCCGGCATTTCCGATGACAAAATAGGGGATCCCCTCGACTGAATACCTCTGGTAATTATGCGTGTGGCCTGCGAATGTCGCGCTGATATTGTAGGTATGATATAGGGTCTCCCATGGTTGAAGGTCGGGATTCATTGTGGTATTGCCAAAATCCCAGATCGGGTGGTGATGGATGGTGAAGGTCCCCAACTTATCATTGTGCAATTGCTTCTTGAGCCAGGAGGTCTGGCTCTCGGCAAGCGCCAAAGAGGTGTGCGGATCATCACCATTGGCATTATTCGGATCCGGGGAGTTGAGAACGACAAACCGGATACCGGAACAGTCAAAGGAGTAGTTCAGTGCCCCGTTTACGGGCACGTCAAATGTCCAATGGTATTGGTCGGCGTCCGTAGGCGGGCCTTCCGGATGTCCGTTGTTGTGATATTCATGATTCCCGATCGTGTGAAAGATGGGGAATTTCGCGAGCATCCCGTCGGCATACTGGAAATACGTGGTCCAAAACACATCCTTATCCCACCCCGCATAGTCTCCACCGTCGAGGATGAAAAGCACGTCCGTTTCGTTTGCTGCGATGGCATCCGCCACGTATTTGAACCGTTTCTCCTGAGCATGTGAATCACTGATGACAATAAAGGTGAACGCACCGGACACCGGCATCGTCCGGAACGCGCGGTTTCCGAACGCGCCCTCGTCGTCCGAAGGCATGACCCGGTAGACATAGGCCGTATCCGGCCGGAGGTTCTTGAGGGTCACATGCTGGTAGGCTCCCACAGTTGCGGACACCACCGTCTTCTCGAAACGATGGTGCCTCTCATAGAAGCCGGATCTCGCGTAGTCGATGGAACCGGCCCCGTCGCTCACCCCGTGCCAGTTGATGGTCGCCGTATGGGTAGTGAGCTCCGTCACCCACGGAGCCCAGTAGTCCGCCGCAGCATCTCCGGCCGAGGCCGGAGATGCGCCAACTTTAAAGGGGGTTTGGGCATGAGCGGGAAAGGACCCCAAGGCGAGAATTCCTGATATCGCAAGGATCACGCCAGCGGCGGCGCGGAAGATGACGTGACGGCTCATGGTCGCCTCCTTTCCAGGGCACTTGGGTTGTTCTCAATATAGCACGCCGAGGCGGCACATCTCGCGCCTCCGACGAGGCGAGGTCTCCAAGTCGCCGGGGTCGCCATTGAGGAAAATGGCAGGGACGTTGGTGCAGGTGCAGCCCTTCCCCCGCGCTTCCTCAACCCGGCCCTGGGGCTGACGAGCAAGAAACCTCCTCGACATGAAGCAGGTCCCAGGTCCCGAGACGGAAAAAGGGCTTGCGCCCGCACTCGAAGGTGGTAGCATGGTGGCGGATTGCGTGAAATCGTCGATGTCGGTTGTGAGACGAGGTTCGGATGCGAAATCTCGCGCAGGCCATCTCTTCCGCATTCGCACGCTTCACCTCGAGGCATGTGCGGGGTCCCATAGGTTTGGCAAGGCGGTCTTTCTCCGAACACCCCGCTCCAATTTGGTCAATAGCTGCAACGGCTCCGTGCCTTGAAGGAAGTCCGTTGCGTGAGGGCTGAATAGTACCGCCGACCTACAGGTCAGGAGGACGCCATGAGCGAGGGGGGATTTGGGAGAGAGCGGCGGGTTTTCGGATGGCTGGGGAAGGCCCTGTGCGCGGGGCTTCTCGCGCTGGGCTTCTCGGCCGGGGCGTTCGCACAGCTCAAGTGCCAGTACTACGAAGGCTACCTGTGGGAGTGGGAGGTGATGCAAGGCGGAGGGATCCAGTGCTCGGACTACGCGTGGGATGGCACCCATTTAAACGAAGGCTTCTCCGATCAGTGGGGTCCTTCCACCCAGGTGCTGGGCAGTGCGGGCGCCTGCGTATTCCAGGGCAAGATCTACTGCTTTTGCCTCACTGCGGAGGACGGCGGAACCCTCTGGTGGGTGGCGTACAACCCGGACAGCGACACCGAATACGGGCCCACGAAGATCGCCACGGGAATCGGCGCGAGCGCCAGCCAGAACGGCGCGGTGGCCGCGGTTATCCACGACACGATCTACGTTCTCGTCGCTGGCCAGAAGGGTTTCACGTCGAAAGACGGGAAGAACTTCTCGACGTGGAACTACACGGTCAGCGCGAACGCTCCCCAGCAGGTCCTCGACGCCACGACCCTGCTCCCCGCGAGCGATGATCCCGCCAGCATCCTCCTCGTCTACAACGACGCCGGAGGCGCCCTCCGCGCCAGCGTGTTCACGCCCCCGGCGACGGCCTCGGCGCACGACTTTCTCCTCCCCTGGCCGTCGGCCAACCCCTATG
>JAKAJA010000363.1 GCA_021814085.1 Acidobacteriota bacterium
GAGATTTTACGTATCCTTTGCCCCGGACCATGTACTCCGTGCCCGCCCATTCGATGAGGCGCCCCCCCACCTCGTTGTTGCTCTTCTGGATCGCTTTCATGACATCCATGATCGAGAGTTTGTAGGCCTGGAGGCGGTCCGGGGCGATGGTGACCTGGTACTGTTTCTGGAAGCCCCCGATGCCCGCCACCTCGGAGACCCCCGGGACGCTCTGGAGGGCGTAGCGGAGGTACCAGTCCTGGTAGGTGCGCAGCTCGGCGAGGTCGTGCTTCCCGCTCTTGTCCACGAGGGCGTACATGTAGACCCAGCCCACGCCCGTGGCGTCGGGACCCAGCTCCATCTTGGCCCCCGCTGGGAGGCCGCCCTGGATCTTGGAGAGATACTCCAGGACCCTGCTGCGTGCCCAGTAGATGTCCGTTCCGTCCTGAAAAATCACGTAGACGTAGGAGAAACCGAAGTCGGAGAACCCCCGGATGGCTTTCACCTTGGGCGCCCCGAGCAGGGCCGTGATGATCGGGTAGGTGACCTGGTCCTCCATGATGTCGGGGCTTCGGTCCCAGCGCGTGTAGACGATGACTTGGGTGTCCGACAGGTCGGGGATGGCGTCCAGGCGTATCTGCTTCATGGTATAGATGGCCACCGCCACGGCCACGGCCACGATGAGGATCACCAGGAGCCGGTTACGCGCGGAAAACTCGATGATCTTTCGGATCATGGAGCCTCACCTATCGGGACCATGGATACCGTGGAAGTGGACAGCCCCCAGCGGGCCGTCGAAGCAGCCGCCATTTCCGCAAAGCTTACGGCGCATGGCACGCTCTCGAGCGTTTCATCCGGCCCAGTCCATTCGGGTTCCCCCCAATCCTCATGCTTCATGGCGTCCCTACTCAAAGAACACGGGCAGAACGACCACTTCCTCGTCGCGGACTTTCAGGATCGCCTTCCGGCATCCCATCCCACAACGCAGGGTGTAGTCGCCCTGATGCTTGGGGGTAAAGGCCACCATCGTGGCTTTGCGCGGCGCAAGCGCCTTAATGATGCCAAGGTTTTCCAGGACCACGGAGCCAGTGCAGGGAACCGCGTCCTTGCGGAATACCCAGATTTCCACGGGCCTGCCGCTTTGAATCTGGACCGTCTCGGGCGTGAACCCGTCAGATCCAAGACGGACCCTCACGACCTCAGGGGTATTCAGAGTGCCTCCAAGACGGAGGGCCAATAAGATGCCGAAGGCCATGGCGACGGTCGTTACCACGAGAACCATGACAACGCCACCGGCCGACAGCATGACTCCCGGTTCGCCGCCAAAAATCAGATGCTTCCTCTCAGATTCCGTCACGTTCGTCTCCCTGTTCCTAACGGTGTCTACTTGTCCGCCAGGGCTTGAAGGGCAGCCTTGAGGGACGACTCTGAATCCACGAGGAAGTTCGCGGAGGTGACGACCCGGTCTCCCTCCTTGAGCCCGGCGAGCACCTCGAGAAAATCGCCACTCCGGGCGCCCACCTGAACGGGCGTTGGGGCAAGGGCCCCGTCGGCCCCTTTGAGAAATACGTAGGTGTGCTCGCCCGTCCGCATGATGGCGGATGTAGGCACGGCCAGCTTGGTGCCCAAGTCGAGGGACAGTGTGGCGTCCCCGTACATCTCCGGCTTGAGGACGAGGCCGGGGTTGGGGAGGGTGATTCGCGCTTTGAGGGTCCGAGTGGCCGGGTCGAGGAAGGGGTCAAGAAAGGCCATGACCCCTTCGAACTCCTTGCCGGGCCAGTAGGGGAGCGTCAGGGTAACGGGCATTCCCACCTTGACAAAGGGGAGGTCCGACTCGTAGATGTCCGCCTCTGCCCAAACCGCCGAGAGATCGGCCAGGACGATGAGCGACTCACCGGCGGCCACCCGCTGCCCCGGGATGACGGCCTTCTCGAAGACATAGCCAGAGGCGGGTGAGAAGAGGGTTATGGCCCGTTCGATCTTGCCCGTCCCCGCCAGGTCCGCGATCTGCGAGTCACTCAGATCGTATAGACGCAGCCTCTGACGGGCCGCGTCCACCAGATGGCCGCCCCCCTGGGCGACGCCCGGCACCGAACTGCCGGAGAACATCCTGGCCGATTCGAGGGCCATGAGGAATTCCCTCTCCGTCGCGATGAGTTCGGGGCTGTAAAGGGTCAGGAGGGGCTGGCCGGCCTTGACGTCCTGTCCGGTTACGTTGACGAAGAGCTTCTCCACGTACCCGTCCACGCGCGTCGTGATGCGATGGAGGCGGGTTTCGTCGGGAACGATACGGGCCGAGGTGCGCACGTTGCGATAGAGGTGCCGCATCTCGACGGCCGAAGTGCCCAAGCTCATTCTCTTCTGTTCGGAATCAGGAATGGAGACGGGCGCCAGTCCGGCAACACCGCCGGCGGCGGGCGGTTCGACTTCGAAGGGGACCATGTCCATTCCCATGGAATCCTTGCCCGGCTTATCGCTCACCTCGCCGGGGTTCATAGTGGATCGGTACATGGTCTTCTTGGCGGCCGGTGGGCCGGGTGGTGCCGCGTCCGACGCCTGGGCGCCCTCCTTCTTTGGCACGAGGTGCATGCCGCAGATGGGGCAATCTCCTGGTTTGTCGGAGACGACCTGGGGGTGCATGGGGCAGGTGTAGGTGGTGTGAGGCGGCTCCGCCTTCGCGGCCCCCTTGGCCCTATCGCCAGCGGGCACGAGCTTCATGCCGCAGATGGGGCAGTCCCCCGGTTTGTCGGAAACGACCTGGGGGTGCATGGGGCAGTGGTAGGTCTCCCCGCTTCGGGCACCTCCGCCGCACCCCACGAGAAACAGGAGGAGGGCGAGGGGGATGGCCAACAAGACGAGAGGCAAGGGGGCGCGAAAGCGGAACATGGGTCGTCAGCCTTTCGTGCTCTTGGGAGCGTCTGTAGTGCCGGGTTTGGGAGTGGCGACTTTCATCTTGAGGTCCATGCCGCACTTGGGGCACTTGCCGGGCTTATCGGAGACGACCTGGGGGTGCATGGGGCAGGTGTAGGAGACGTCCGCCTTGTTCACTTCCTCGAGGTTCATGCCGCACTTGGCGCACTTGCCCGGTTTGTCGGAGGCATAGTCGCACATGGTGCATACGTAGAGTTTGGAGGCTGCCGCGGGGGCCGATTTCTCTCCCCCCTTGGCGGGCTGCCGCGAAAAGGTCCCGAAAGAGAGGAGGAGGGCCAGGGCCAGGACGAGGGCGATAGCGGCTGATCTTTTCATTGCGTGCCTCCTTGGGTAAGGCTGGTCGGGTTCAGCGCCTGGGCTCCACACGAACGGGCGCCCATGCTTTGTTCTTCGTATCGGGAAGAGCTGTCATCTCCTTGGCCGGCCCATCATGGGGGGTGGCGTCGGCGGGGCGAGGGGAATGGGGTG
>JAKAJA010000364.1 GCA_021814085.1 Acidobacteriota bacterium
ATGAAGGGCAAGCAATGAGCTAGTCGGTACTGCGGGTGCGACATCGGTGGCGAGGGGCCACGGAGGGTTTATGCATCTCCAGTATTACCGTTGCGTTTCTCCAGAAATGGCGTCGCGTTTCTCCAGAGTTATCGGAACGGTGCCTGTCAACCTTTTTGAGACACAGCGTGTGAATAATCAATCTCTCTTCGTGGCTACATCCCCTGGGCGGTTGATCCAAGCCACTGTCGGCAGTGCCGGCGGCTCGGGGGCTTTGCGCACGAAGCGCTCGGGATGGCTGGCGTAGGCGGCCATCAAAACCGCGGCCCGCTTGTCGCGTATCGCGGTCGCCCGTCCGTAGTGGACGTTTGCGGGGGTATGCAGGCCGATACCGGAGTGACGATGCTCCTCGTTGTACCAGCTGAAAAAACGGCCGCAGTGGGCGTGGGCATCCTCGAAGGACCCGAAGGTCTTGGGGAAGTCCGGCCGGTACTTCAAGGTCCGGAAGTGGCTCTCGATGTAGGGGTTGTCGTTGCTCGTGCGCGGGCGGCTGTGGCTCTTGGTTACTCCCAGGTCGGCCAGGAGATGGGCGACGGGCTTGGCGATCATGGGTGAACCGCGGTCGGCATGGATGGTGAGCTGGTCCCTTTCGATGCCCTGCTTTAGGATCGTCTCCTCCAGGAGCGCCTCGGCCAGGCTGGCCCTCTCGGCTCTGGCCAGCATCCATCCCGGCACGTAGCGGCTGTAGATGTCGATCACCGTGTAGAGGTAGTAATACGTCCATTTTGCCGGGCCGTGCAGCTTGGTGATATCCCAGCTGTAGACCTGGTTGGGCCGGGTGGCCACCAGCTCGGGCTTTACCCGGGGCGGATGGGTCCCATGGCGCCTGCGGTCACCCGTCTCCCCATGGGCACGCAGGATCCGGTACATGGTGGCGCGCGTCGTAGGAGTGGTTGATCGTGGATGTCATTTCGCGGGTCTTTCCCCGCCCTCTCAGTTCAATGATTCGATAGCTCGATCTGCCTCAGTAAAGGTTGACACAGAGGGTCATGACTGTGAACCCGTGCGACTCCGGAACCCGTTCGGCGCTTGATGTTAGCAGCGGCTTAAAATTGACCCGCTTTCAGCGGAATAAGAATGACCCGCCCTCCAGATCTCGCTACCTTCTGGGTATCAATCCAAAACCAGGAGGTAGCACCGATGCTGAAAGGCAGGCCATTGATGAACTTATTTCGATTGAAGGACGAGGGGAACGGAATCAGGGAGATCTCCAGGATCTCCGGCCATTCCCGAAACACGGTGCGCAAGTACGTCCGTGACGGCGCGACACCCAACAACACCGCTCGCAAGACGAGGGGCTCCAAGCTCGATCCCTACAAGGACGAGGTGCGCGCGTTGGTAAAAGCAGGGCTGTACTCGGTGCCCGCCATCATGGAGCGCATCGTTCCAGCCGGCTATGAGGGCAAGGAGACCATACTGCGCGACTTCGTGCGCTCAATCCTGCCCCCGCGCTCCGAGCGTGCCCCCGCGGTTGCGCGCTTTGAGACCGAACCAGGCGAGCAGCTGCAGTTCGACTGGGGCATCTTTGGCTATATCGACGCTTCCGGCAGGCAGCGCAACCTCCCCGGGTTGGTGGCGACGCTCTCCTACTCGCGCCGGCGCTTCGTGCGCTTCGCCTGGTCCCAGGACATCTTTGGCCTCCTGGAGTGCATAATCGCAGCCTTCACTTATTTCGGCGGTGTCACCTCGGCGGTATTGACCGACCACGCCAAGACGGTGGTGCTGTCCGGTGATCCCGAGGGAGGATGGAACTACCATCCCAAGTTCCTGGAGCTCACCAACTTCCTGGGGGTCTCCATACGGCTATGTCAGGTGCGACGCGCCCAGACCAAGGGAAAAGTCGAGCGATCCATCCGCTACGCGAAGGAGAACTTCTGGCCCGGGCGCAGCTTCGGCGACCTCGTCGACCTGAACGCCCAAGCCCTGGCCTGGTGCGCCGCCAGGGACGAGATCGAGAACGCCACCACCGGGCTTAGGCCTATGGAGGCCTTCGCGGTTGAGGCGCCCACTCTGAGGCCTCTTCCTCCGGCATCCGAACTCGAGCGCTTCCTGCTTCGGCCACGGCGGGTCTCTGCCGACGCCCTGGTCTCCTTCGGCGGTACCTCCTACGGAGTCCCCTTCCGCTACTCGGGCCAGATGGTCTCGGTGCTGCCAGGCGAGCGCACCCTATCCATCTTCGACTCTGCCTCGGAGCTGATCGCCAGCCATGCCCTGGTCTTCAAGCAACGCAAGACGGTCTTTCTCTCCGGGCAGTATCAGGGGCTAGACCCCAAGACTGCGCGGCGGGTCCCCCCGGGAAGAGCCAGGGAGCAAGAGGTCCTGGTCGAGGCGCGGTCTCTCGCCGTATATGAGGAGCGCGCCCATGGTTGAGCTGACCGCCGCCCTGCTCTGTGAACTCGGCCTCAACCAGGCCTCTGCACGGCTGGAGGCCGCCATAGAGGCGGCCATGGCCAAGGAGGAGAGCTACCTCGAGTTCCTCTCAGGCCTGCTCGCCCACGAGACCGACGCCCGCCGCCAGCGCTCCTACGACACCCGCCTCAAGATGGCCGCTCTGCCCCATCACAAGGGGCTTGGCGACTTCGACTTCGACTTCGCCAAGGGGGTGGACAAAAAGACCGTGACCGAACTCTCCCATCTCGGCTTCGTCTCTTCGGCCACCAATATTTGCTTCCTCGGGCCTCCCGGAGTCGGAAAGACACACCTGGCGGTGGCGCTGTGCCTGGAGGCGATCGCCGGGGGACATAGCGTCTATTTCACCACCATGGCCAAGATGGCCGCCGATCTCAGCGGAGTCCCCACCCCTGCCAAGGTGCGCAAGTACCTCGGGCCCAAGGTCCTTGTCATCGACGAGATCGGCTATCGCCCATTGGACGGCCGCGCCGGGAGCACCTTTTTCGAGGTCGTATCGGAGCGCTACGAGACCGGCTCCATCATTTGCTCCTCCAACAAGAGCTTCACAGAATGGGGAAGCCTTCTGGGGGACGCCGTCCTGGCCACCGCGATACTTGATCGCTTGCTCCATCATTGCGTGGTGGTCAACATCCGCGGTGAGAGCTACCGGCTGAAGGACCGCAAGCGCCAAGGTATTGCCGCCCATCCGGAGGTCGCCGACGCGATCGAGAAGGGGGTGGTTTACACACCGGGGAACTGAGCTAACCTACACTCACCGGGTGGGTCAAAAATAGACCGCTGAAGTGGGTCAAAAATAGACCGCTGCTTACACAGCTCAGCTTGTCCACCTTTCGCCACTCCCGCTTGGCGATCTCGATGCGCAGGGCGGGAAGCGCCGAGAGAACCTCCCTCTCCCGTGCGAGCCGCACCAGGGGCACCTCC
>JAKAJA010000365.1 GCA_021814085.1 Acidobacteriota bacterium
TTCCCTGTGAGAGCGATCTCCCGGTCGCGAACGGCTTGTCTTTCCATTCGCCATTCGCCATTCGCCATTCAAAATTCGCCATATATTCTGTGGGACCCGTCGCCGACGGCGAACATTGGATCGGGTGCTTTCGCCTATTCGTCCCCGTTCCAGGGGAAGCGGAGGGTGGCGAGGAGGCCGAAGAGGGCGGTGAAGCCGAGGATCACGAGCGAGGGCAGGAGGGCGCTCGCGAGGTCTCCCCCGCGCCAGATGACGGCGTCGAGGCCGTCCATGGCCCAACGGGTGGGCACGGCGAGGGTGAGGGTCTGCATCCAGCGCGGGAAGATGAAGGCCGGCACCCATCCCCCCCCCAGCATGGTGAGAATGAGTACGGCGAAGATGGCGATGCCACGGGCCGCCTGCGGCGTCCTCCCGAAGGCCGCGATCATGAGGCCGAAGGACGAGGCCATGCAGGACGACACGGCGCAGAGGAGCAGGAGCCCCGCCCAGCTGCCGTTCACGCGGATGCCGAAGAAGGCCATCCCCGCGCCCATGGTCACCGCCAGGGTCATGGCGGCGATGGCGGCTCCGCCCATGGCCTTCCCGAGGATCATCGTGCCCTTCGAAAGGGGCGCCGCGCGCAGCCGCCGCCAGATGCCCATCTGCCGCTCGAGAAGGACACCCACCCCCAGCTCGATGGCGGCGAAGAGGATGAACTGGATGCCCATCCCCGCGAAGGAGTGGGCGTAGCCGTTGTAAACCTCGCCCTTCCGGCCCGTGACGGATTCTTCCTTCACCTGGTAGGGCATGGTGAAGCCTCCCGCCGGGAGGGATTTGCCCTCCGACTGGGCGGCCTCCTGGCGGTCCTGCCATTTCCCCACGCTCTCCAGGAGGCTCTTCAGGGAGTCCCTGTCCGCGGGCGGCAGGGACGTGTCGGCCTCGATCTTCTGGAGCGATTCCTTCATCACCACCCGCCCCTGCTGACCCGTGAAGGCCTCCTTGCTCACGGCCTCCATGACGTGCTCCGTGAGGATGCCGCGCACCATGGCCATCTCCGCCGAGTGGGAGGGGTCGTATAGGAACTGGATCTCGGGCTTCACGCCGCCTCCGAAGAGGGCCCGGGTGGCGGCGTCGCCGAAGCCCTTGGGCAGGACGAGCCCCACGGTGGCCTTTCCCGCCCGCACGGCCTCCCGCGCCTCCGCGGCGGTGGCGGGTTCGAGCTCGATGGCCGTGTCCCCGCCCAGGGCTTTCAGGATTTCCTTGGAGAGGGGGCTGGCATCTTCGTCCGCGGCACGAACGGCCACACGCGACTGCTCCGAGGAGTCGTGGGGCGTGGTGATGAAGCCGAAGAAGGCGGCGATGGCGATGGGCGTCACGAAGCTGACGATGACCGCTCGGCGGTCGCCGAAGAACAGGAGGAGTTCCTTCCTCAGGATGGCGAGGGCGGACTTGATGTTCACGAATCCCTCAGGGTGCGCCCCGTGAGGGACAGGAAGATGTGTTCGAGGCCGGCCCGCTCGCTGGTGACGCTGGCCACCGTGGCGCCGTGCGCCTTGAGGCAGCTGAGGACGGCGGCGGATCCTCCCGCCAGGTCGTCGAGGACCAGGGTCAGGCGGTGGTCGGATTCTTCCACCGAAGCGACACCGGGGAGGGCGCGCAACGCCATGAGCCACTTGGGATCCGGTGGCGACGTCAATTCGACGACGAGGCGGTTCCCCGCGGGGAGCAACCGCTGCAGGTCGGCGAGGGTGCCGTCGGCGATGACCTTCCCGCGGTCCACGATGATGAGGCGGTCGCAGAGGCGCTCCGCTTCCTCCATGTAGTGGGTCGTGTAGAGGATGGCTTTCCCCTTGTCCCGCAGGGCCTCGAGGGCATCGAAGATGGCGTTGCGGCTCTGGGGGTCCACCCCCACCGTGGGCTCGTCCAACAGGAGGACTTGGGGATCGTGGAGGAGGCCCGCGGCCAGGTTCAGGCGCCGTTTCATGCCGCCGCTGTAAGTTTTGACCCTGTCGTGGCGCCTGTCGGCGAGCCCCGAGATGGCCAAGGCCTCATCCATGGCGCGGGCCATGGTGCGCGCGCCCAGGCCCTGGAGGGAGCCGAAAAAGCGGAGGTTCTCCGCTGCGGAGAGCTCGTCGTAGAGGGCCAGCTCCTGGGGGACGAGCCCCAGCTTGCCCTTGGCCGGGTCCGTGTCGCCGCGGAGGGGCCGGCCCGCCACCAGGACCTCCCCGGAATCGGGTTTGAGGAGGCCGGAGATCATGGAGACCGTGGTCGTCTTGCCCGCGCCGTTCGGGCCCAGCAGCCCGAGGATGCGCCCGGGCTCCACGGCGAAGGACACGCCGTCCACCGCGCGAATCGCACCGTAGGATTTGGCAAGGCCTCTGGCTTCGAGCAAGTCTCGCCCCCTCTGAAACCTCAACGGAGGCTGAGGGGGCAAAGTTTCACCAAGGAGTTCACGGCGGAGGTGGCCGCCAGGATGGGTGATGGGCTCTTGAAGAAGGGCCCTCGCGCTCCTCGTACCACCGCTGCCCCGCCTCCCTCACCTTGGGTGCCGGGAGCAGCGTGATGCCCACTTGCCTTTAACAGGCTGCTGAAAAACTCGCCGAGAGCCCCTGGGGGGCCAAACCCCAACCCTGTTCGCCCGGCGCCACGCGCGCGGCCCCGTGGCCATTCGCGGATCGGGCTCCGGGTTGCCGCGGCACGGCCTCGCCTACAGGAGGTAGGCGACGGACATCAAATCGGTATGAGAACCCCTCCCGTTTAGAACGGGATCATTGTTCCCGGCACGCGGGCAACCTGTCCAGAAGTTCTTGCAGGGCCGCGGTAACCTCCCCGGCTGGCGCGGGGGGGCCCTGGCCCGCCTGCAAGCCCTCCAGGGCGTTCAGAAACGCCACCAGGTGGCAGGTCTGGCGGAGGGGATAGCCTCCGAGCTGGCCCCAGGAACACTTCTCGCATTCTTCCCCGCACCCCAGATCGGCCAGGGCCCGGTCGAAGTCCATCCGCCTCATGTGCTCCTGGAGCGCCTCGATATGCTGTTCCTTGCCGCTCTTGCGCGCCGCCTTCAGATGGCCCTTGGCTTCTCGGATCCATCGTTCGGTTTCATTCATAAGTGCCTCCCGCCGGGGGATTGCTGACACCGCGGCTCGTGTGTTTGAGAACGGCGGAGTAAACGGTTCTATTTCAACTCGAGGCTACGGTTCTATTTCAACTCGAGGCTACGGTTCTATTTCAACTCGAGGCTTCGGCGCGGCAGCCCGGGGGACGATTCTGGGGGCCCATCCATGGGGATACTGGCTCCGCATCTTCCGCAGGTCTACAATTGGAACCACGCACCGGGGCAGGGAGAGACACCTTCGCGCCCCGCACGGGTCACCCGGCATCGGCGGACGAAC
>JAKAJA010000366.1 GCA_021814085.1 Acidobacteriota bacterium
GAACGACGGCCCGGGCCCCTTCCCTGACACCGAACAACGCCCGCAGGAGATCGGGATGCACGAGGGGCGCATCGCAGGGACAGATGAAGAGCCACGGCGTCCGAACGGCTTCGAGGGCGGCCAGCAGGCCCCAGAAGGGGTTGCTGCCGGCCCGCCCGTCCAAAACCACCCGCACGCCGCAGTTTCGAAGATCTTCGAACGGCCCGGCCCTTTTAGCCACCACCAGAACCTCCGCGACTTCGGCAGAGAGGGCTTCGACCGCGTGGACCACGAGTGGCTTGCCGCGCCATACGAAGAGCGCCTTGTCGGTCCCGAAGCGGGTGCTCTCGCCCCCCGCTAGGATGGCCGCCGTCACTTGGTTCCTCACTTTAGCCACCTGAAGGGCAGGAGGTCGCCCTCCCGCACGACGCCCATCCCGAGGCGCGCCACGGCTAGGGCGTTGGCGCCGGTGGCCATCTTAGACATGGCGGAGCCTTGGGGGCGAATCACATCCAGCGCAAAGACGTCCCCCTTGGCCGTGGCCCGGCAGAAGAGAAACTGCTGGCGGTCCTTGGGCAAGGGGTAGGCGTTGAGGGCTCTGCCGTGCAGGTGGTAGCTAGGCTGGGCGAGGGTCACCCCCCGCATGCGCTCGATGGCGGGCCGGACGAACTCCTCCAGACTGACGAGAGCGGACAACGGGTTGCCCGGAAGGCCGAAGGCCCACGCTCCACGCCCGCTCTTGCCCGCCGGAATCCGGCCGAAGAGGAGGGGTTTCCCCGGCTTGACGGCCACCTTGTAGAACACCTCATCAAACCCAAACGATTGAAAGACGGACCGGGTGTAGTCGTAGTCACCCACCGAGACGCCCCCCGCCACGAGAACGAGGTCGCAGGCTCCCACGGCGGGCCGGAGGGCGGATGCCATGGCTACCGGATCGTCGGGCGCGGTGCCCAGATCCCGCACGGTGACGCCCCACCGGCGCAAGGCGGCACCCAAGGCCGGCCCGTTTGAATTATAGATTCTTCCGGGCTCCAACTGCGTCCCGGGTGCAGTGAGCTCGCTTCCCGTGGCGAGAACAGCGGCGGTGGGCCAGGGGACCACCTCCACTTCGGCGATCCCTTGAGAAGCCAGAAGGCCGATCTCATAAGGCCGCAGGGATCCCCCCGCCGCGAGCAGGGGGGTCTGTGCCTTCACATCTTCACCCCGCGGGCGGATGTTTGCCCCGAGGAGGGGGGCCACGAAGACCTTAACGCACTCTCCCTCCCGCTCGGTTTTCTCCTGCATCACGACGGCGTCGGCACCGTCCGGCAGGGGCGCGCCCGTGAGGATGCGCACCGCCTCTCGCTGAGCCAGCGCAAGCGAGGAGGGACGGCCTGCGGGGGCTTCGCCCCTCAGGCGCAGGCTCACGGGCGCTTCCCGCGAGGCGTCGGCCAGGTCCGCGGCCCGAACGGCGTACCCGTCCATCGCCGAATTGTCGAACGGCGGAAGGTCCAGCCGGGCCACCAACGGTTCGGCCAGCGCGCACCCTACCGCATCGGCCAAGGGTACTTTGCAGGGAGGCAGTGGACCGACGTGCGACGTAATCAGGGCGAGGGCTTCTTCTGGTGTGATCATGGCGTCATCCTCTGCATCCTCTATGAAAAACGCGCACCGGACCCCAACGGAAAGGTCCGGCGCGCGCATTGCCGCTCTCTCCTTTCCAAGTCAACCCTCCGGTCGTGCCGGGGGTATCGGGAGGCTGGGCTCTCTCGAGCCTGGCCTGCAGGTCCCACCGCCCTGGCCTCGCGGCTGTAGGCGGAGGGACTCGGAGACAAGCTAGAAACTTACTACACGGATGTCGTACAAGCAACTGCTTAGGTGCCGCCCTTACTCATGCCACAGAGCGAATCGCGCGTCATGCCCCGTCTTGAAAGAAGGGTTCTCCGGACCTGAGGGCGGATTCGGCTCGGGCCAACTCACGACCCATGTAGGCTGCATGGTCCATTCGGGAGACCCATCCAGCCTGCAGGAGAGCCTGGCAGAGCCCCTTAGCGGTGGTACCTCGGAGGGTATGGAGAAGGCGATTCTCGTAGTCGTAGTGCTCCACCCAGATCGCGCCCCTGCCACGATCTAGAAGGATGACGAAGTATCCCGCGCCATCCAGGATTGGCTCTGGAATCGTGTCGGGCACATCGAGGACTTCACCCAATCGCGTTGCCGGCGCGCATCCCCCTGCTCCACATTTGCAAATTGCGGGTTCTGATACCACCTCGCGGGCTAGGCCTTCGACCCTCCTGAGTAAGGAGTCTTGGTCATCGCACCCGACCATGTCGACTACTCTGACCTGTTTGCGAAACCTATCCACATCCGACGGGCTGAGGTTCTTCAGCACAGGGCGTGGTGCCCTGGACCCTATGACCCTCATGTTGCCGTCCACTCCTGAGCGGGCGAGGGCGAGGAGCGTTTCCCCGGGGCGGTGCCCTGCGGTGTCCGTTCCTGCCAGGAGGAGGACGCGAACCTCCGGGGTCGCCAACAGGTTCAGGACAAGCTTCTCCACGCCGACGTTCTCGGTCTCGGTCTTTCCCACAATGCAGAGCCGTTCTGCCCGGGCGGTACTGATGCCCAGGGCAAGGTCCGGGCTGCCCAGGGTCGAGAGGGCTACCGGCCTGTCGGAGCCACGTCCGACGACGTAATAGTCACCGAGTATGGGTGGCCAACTGTCGCTGCGAGGTGCGGGAGTCGAGGTCTGCGGGGAAACGGTGGTCCCGTTCAACGGGGCCAGGCCGGACAGCGCGTTGGAAGCGAGCGCGGCAAAGCAGGGGTCACACCCGAGGCATTCGTACTGCGCAGGGACGATCTGTTGCCGCCAGATCTTGGAGGCATCGGCAAGGAGTGGCGACGGTCGCTGACCAAGCACCAGCTCTAGATCGGCCATCGCTCCTGCCATGCATGCGCATGCTTGGCACTTTTCAAGAGAGAGGCCCGTGTCGAGGGCTTCCCGCAAGGCGGCGAGGGGATCAGCTGTCACAACAGCCGTCACCGCAGCCGCATGCGACATCGGCCTGCTTGCTCTTGCGCCCCAGCCACCATAAGCCGAAGGCGATGGACACGACGGTCACCGCGAATGCGAGAGGTTTGACGAAGCTCAGAACCGTCCCGCCCAAGAAACTGGCCAGGATCGGCAGCGTGGGCGAACCGCAGCAACCCGTCACGAAGCAGAGCCCGCATCCGCCCGCAGAAACTAACCCGGCCAGGGTGAGCCCTCCCGCCGCGCCCGCAGCGGCAGCCGCTCGTCTTCTCTCCAAGAAGGCCCACAGGGCATAAAGGGTGAAGGCGCCCGAGAGGCCGTAGGAGAGTCCCAGAAAGTAGTCCTGCTCGTGGAGATAGCCCGAGAACCCCTTCACG
>JAKAJA010000367.1 GCA_021814085.1 Acidobacteriota bacterium
CGTCATGCTGTTCAAATCCTGCTTCCCCAACTCGAACCTGGGAGGGAGCCCCTCCGACCCCGTTCCGGCCATCGGCAGCAACCCCCTCAGGAGCCAGAGCGCCTACTCGCAATACCACACCGTGGGCAACGCCAAAGGCATCTACATCGAACTCCTCAACTATTTTGCCCTCCACCAGGACAAGATGTTCGTTGCCGTCACGGCGCCCCCCCTCCGATCCTCCGACACGAACCCCGCGAACGCGGCCAACGCCCGCGCCTTCAACGACTGGCTCGTGAACGAATGGCTGGCCAGCTACCCCTATCACAACGTCTTCGTCTTCGACTTCTACAACGTCCTCACCTCCGACGGCGGTTCCACCCGCACCAACGACCCAAACACCAACGACCTGGGGTGGGCCGACGGCAACCACCACCGCATCCTGTCCGACTCGGTCCAGCACCTCCAGACGGTGGCCCACAATTACCTCGCCTACTGGACGGGGGACAGCCACCCCTCGGCGGCGGGGGACCGCAAAGCCTCGGGAGAGTTCGCCGCCTATCTGAATGCGGCGTACCACTGCTGGTATGGGGACGGGGCCTGCCCCGCGTGTTCCGTGACCTGCAGCGCCTCCGCGCCCCCGGCCGCCGTGGCGGGGAGCCCCGTGTCCTTCAACGGGGCGGCGTCCGCGGCCAACTGCGCGGCTTCCGCGACCTACGACTGGAACTTCGGAGATGGCGCGGCCCACTCCTTCGTCCAGAATCCCTCCCACACGTACTCCACCCCAGGGACCTATGCCTGGACCCTCACGGTGGGCGCCGGGAGCGGCACCTGCACCCGCACGGGAACGGTCCGCGCCGCGTCGGTGGTGCCTCTTGCCGTCCCCTCGGGATCGGTCCCCCTCCTCGTCTCGAGTGACGATGGAGGGAGGAGCGGGACGGTGACATGGGACGCGGTCCACTGTCCCTCCGCGGGGTACCACATCCTCTACGGATACGGGAACGTGCGTACCTCTTGGTCCTTGGCGGGTGGCGTGTGCAACCTCGGCGCGACGGGGGTCTACCCCTGGGTGAACGTTCCCACGCCGACCGCGGAGCAGGGGTATTTGTGGTTTCTGGTGGCAGGAGACAATGCGTCCTCCACGGAAGGGTCCTGGGGAAAGACTTCCGCGGGCACCGAGCGGGGGTCGGGGCCGAGCGGCATCTGCTCCATGACCACACGGAATCTCTCGGGAGCTTGCGGCTCCCCCTAGATGTGGCTGGCACGGCGAGCGGCGTATAATGGCCCCGGAGAGATAGGAGACAGCATGGCCGGCACAGACAGACAGCTCGGGGATTTTATCAAGGGGCGCCTCCTGTTCGTCGAGGAGTACTGCCGCGAGCACGGCCTCGACAAGGACCAGGTGATGGAGGTCCTCCAGCGGGAGGCGCGCAGGCTCGCGGGGTCTCCGGAGAAGGCGGAGTTTCTGGACCAGAAGGTCTTCCGGGGGGTGGTCCTGTCGAGCGCCTATTTCCCCGAGTGGGTGGACGGCGTTTTTCTCGAGGCCATGACGATCGCCCTCAAGGGGGCGGGTGCGCCTCTGTTCACCACCTCCTCCAAACGCCCATGTGTGACCTTCGAAGCCGGGCGATTCAACGCCCACCGCCAGGCCGACTCGGTCTTTAAGGTCTTCTTCCAAGGCAAGAAGCCTGAGGAGTGGCTCCGGTCAACCTTCCTGGCAATCTACCGCCAGTGCTACGGCGAGGAGGTTGCGAGCAAGTTCGTCGTCGACGAGGTCGGCCCCCAGCACTTCCGCGTCCGCATGGACAATAGAGGGCTGGGGAAGGCCAGCCGGATGGATTGCTCCACGGGCGTGGGGTATCTCTTCGGCGCCCTTGAAAAGCTAGGTGCGAAAGACATCCTGGTGACCCACGACAAATGCGGGGCGGACCCCGGGATGGGGTTTCAGATCTGCATATACGAGGTAACCTGGAAGTAAGCGTTCTAACGGCCCAGACAAGAGGGCGGCCGGAGGGCCGCCCTCTTTTTCATGTTTGCGTGAACCTGAGCCTACGGGACGTAAACGACGGACGGAAAGTTGATCTCACATCCCTTCGAGGACGTCCACGAGGACCTGGATTTTTCTCCCGCCGCTGGTCAGGTAGGCCCCCGGTGCGAAATCCTTCAGCCCCCGGAGAAGCCCTCGGGTCACGTCGACACCCACCGCCATCTGGTCCTCCCTGCGCTCGTAAGTTTCGAGCCTTGCGAGAAACTCCGCGGGGAGGGACATTCCCGGGACCTCGTTGTGCAGGTAGAGGGCCTGCTTGAGGCTCGCTACGGGGAGGAGCCCGGGGAGGATTTTCACGGGGATGACGGAGGCGCGGTCGAGGAATCGCTGCGCGGGTTCGAGGGAGAAGACGGGCTGGCTCATGGCGAATGTGGCACCGGCGTCCAGGCGCGCCTTGAGCTTGTCCAGCTCTTTGTCGAGGTCCTTGGCGGCCAGGTTCACCCCCACCCCCACGGCGAAGTTGGCCCTGGCGCCGATGGCGTGGTCGGAGAAGTCAAAGCCGCGGTTCAGGGAGGAGATGATCTTCACGAGGCCCACCACGTTCACGTCGTTGACGGAGGTGGCCGTGGGGAAGTCGCCGATGGCCGTGGGGTCCCCCGACAGGGCGAGGATGCCGTCCACGCCCAGGAGGGCCGCCCCTAGGAGCTCGGACTGGAGGGCCAGGAGGTTCCTGTCCCGGCAGGTCATGTGGAGGATCGTGGAGAGCCCCGTCTCCTGCTGGACGAAGTGGGCCAGGGCCATGGAGGAGACGCGGACGCGGGCCATGGGGTTGTCCGCGATGTCCACGGCGGAAGCGCCCGCCTGCTTGAGGCGGCGCGCCGCCTCCACGGCCTCCCTCGCGTCGGGTCCCTTGGGCGGGTCGATTTCGCAGGTGACGGCGAACCCCTTGTCCAGTTTCTGGAAGAACCCGGCGGCCACGGGATGGGCCGCCGTGAGGGGCTCCGCGGCCACCTCCTCGATGACCATGTGACCTTCGGGGCTCACTTGGCGCTTCACGGGCGGGCGGTTCTTCACCACCGCCGCGATGGCGCGGATGGTCTCGGGGGTCGTCCCGCAGCACCCGCCCACGATGTTCACTCCCAGGTCCACGTAGCGCTTCACGTAGCCCGCCATGTACTCGGGGCTGGAGAGGTAGTGGAGCTGGCCGTCCACCTCCGTGGGGTAGCCCGCGTTGGGCATGACCACGAGGGGGTGGTCCACCTCGCGGGCCACTTCTTCAACGAGGGGGAGGGTGTCGGCGGGGCCCACGGAGCAGTTGATACCCACCACGTCGGCCCCGAGGGCGGCCAGGCGCTTGCTCCCCTCCACGGGA
>JAKAJA010000368.1 GCA_021814085.1 Acidobacteriota bacterium
TCAGGCGCTGCCCATGCTCTTCCCGCGTGCCGTGGGAGAAATTGAGCCGGGCCACATCCATCCCCGCCTCCGTGAGGGCCAGGACCTGCCCCTCGGACTGGCTCGTGGGGCCGAGCGTGCAGACGATCTTCGTGTGGCGCATGGGATCCCCCGGATGCGGACTAGGCCAAGGTGATCCGGATGGGGAGCACCACGGTCTGGAGTCCGCTGAACTGCAGCTGTCGCTGCAGGGAGTAGGCGGTGTCGTTATGGAGGAGCCGGTAGTACATCTTCTCCTTGGCGAAGATCAGCTTGCCCAGGAAGAACACGGAGCGCGGGTAGCTCTTGATGATCTCCTGGCAGAGCTCCTGGCCCTCCTCCAGAACGTCCGTCCCGATGCGGTAGCGGAATTCGCCGTTCAGCCCGAGGCTGTTGGCGAAGGCCACGTAGCGCTTGAGGTTCTCCTCCGTTTCATGCCTGAGGGCGTCCATCTCACCTTCCCCCTTGAAGCGCCCCGAATCCACCACCCCCAGGGAGATGAACATGATGTTCTTGTAGTACCCGGGGAAGAGCCGCTGGATGGAGAGGAGGGAGTGGATGCCGAGGCCGCCGTAGCCGGAGACGAGGAGGCCCGCCACGGGGGCGGAGGGGTCCAGTTTGTCCATGCCCGGGGAGAGACTGCCTTGAGGGAGCGACGTCAGGATGGTGTCCAGTTCCTTGATCTGTCTCGCGATCCCGTTGTAGTGGCTCCGGATGGCCAGGCAGACCAGGATTAATGAGGTGGTGATGACGAGGGTGAGCCAGCCGCCCTCCTTGAACTTCTCGAAGGTGGTGAGGATGAGAATGGACACGCAGAGCAGGAGCGCGATGCCATGGACGAAGAGGTAGCGAACCCATCGGGTCGATTTGTGCCGTCCTTCCCCGAGCCAATACCGGAACATGGCGAGCTGGCTCAGGCTGAATGTCAGGAAGACGTTGATGGCGTAGAGCACCACCAGGAACCGGACGCTGCCCTCCGTGTAGGTCATGAGGAGCGCCGAGGAAATGCCCATGATGAGGATGCCGTACTTGGTCACGAGGCGATCCGACAGCTGGGCGAAGCGGTGGGGAACCCACGAGTCCACGGCCATGTTGGAGAGGACGCGTGGACCGTCGATGAACCCCGTCTGCGCCGCCACGAAGAGGAGGGCCCCCTCGGCGGCGAGGGTCAGGTTGATGAGCCACCACCCCGCGGACCAATCTCCGATTTTCCAGCCGGAGAAGACCCGCTCCAGGAGGACGGCGTTCATGGTTTTCCCCTCCTCCGGCGAAGCGTGCCAGAGGAGGTAGCAGACCAGGATGCCCCCCGCCGTGAAGGCCAGGGAGACGGCCATGTACACCATGGTGCGCTTGGCGGTGGCCACCTTGGGTTCGCGGAGGATGGGCATGCCGTTGGACACGGCCTCGATGCCCGTGTAGGTTCCGCCGCCGAGGGAATAGGCCCGGAATAGAATGAGCAGGAGGGCAATCCAGCCCATGTTCCCCGCGTCGCCCACGATCCGGGTATGGGTCTCCGACAATACCTGGGGGATGGCCCAAAAGTGGGCCACGATGCCATAGACGATGAGCAAGACATGGGTGGCTACGAAGACCAGGAATATGGGTAGGAGGGCCTTCACCGATTCCTTCACGCCCCTGAGGTTCATGATGAGGAGGACGAGGAGGACGGCCAGGTCCGTGGGCAGTTTGTAGGCCTGGAAGCCCCCGGGGAGCATGCTGAAAAGGGCATCGACTCCAGATGCGATGGAGACGGTGATGGTGAGGACGTAATCCACCACGAGGGCGGAGCCCGAGACGAGGCCGGCCTTGGGCCCCAGCAGTTTTGTGGAGACCAGGTAGCCGCCGCCGCCGCTCGGGAAGTGCTCGATGAGGAGGCTGTAAGCGATGGAGATGACGGCCACCGTAAAGGCCATGAGGATGGCAAGGTAAAAAGCCAGGTACTCGTGGCCCTGGATGGCCCGGAACGCCTCGTCGGGGCCGTAGCATGAGGAGGAGAGGCCGTCCGAACCTAGTCCCACCCATGCCAGGAAGGCCACCAGGGAGATCTTGTGGAAGACCTTGGGATCGTTGGGGTCGCGGGGCTTGCCGAAAACGATCTGCTTAAGCGGCGTCATGGAGGAAGAAACAGTTCCGATGCGTCCCCGTGAACGGGGGCCACGCTTCAATGTTGGATTCGCGCATGAAACCTCATTTTGCCTGCCGAGAGGCGGGGCGTTCGGCTCCCATCCATATACGCCTAACGGAGTTGCCCGTCAAGGCGACCGTGAAAACTTGTCCCCCAAATCACCCTTGGCAGATGCGGGGTCGACGGAGGAAGCGCAGTCCCGACCCGCATGAGACTTGGGGTACACTCAGTCCATGGATGCCAGGGTGCTTGAGATCGCGGCGATCACGGCGGGCTGGGTGCTTTATTGCTTCCTCCACAGCCTGCTCATCCATCCGCCCGTTTCAGCCCGCATCAGGGGATGGCTTGGCCGCTGGGCCGGCGCCCACAGGTTCCTGTACAACGCATTCAGCCTTCTGGCCCTGGCGCCGTTGGTGGTGGCCCACTTGCGGCTCCGGGGGCCATGGCTGATCGAATGGGAGGGCGTGTGGCTCGTCGTGCCGGTTCTCCTGAACGCCGGGGCCTTGGCCCTCTTCATCCTCGGCGCCGCAGCCTACGGCCCGAGCGATTTTCTGGGGCTTGAAAGCCTGCGCGCCTCCTTTGGGGGCAAGGAGGTGACCGGAGACGGCCCCTTCTCCACACGGGGCGTCCTGCGCTGGGTGCGCCACCCCTGGTACACGGGGACCTTCCTGTTCCTCTGGGGCCACGACCTGGATGCCGCGGGACTGGCCGCGAGCCTCGTTCTGACGGCTTATCTCTTCGTGGGAACCTGGCTGGAAGAGCGCAAGCTCGTGGCACAGTACGGGGACGCTTACCGGGCCTATCAGCGCCATGTGCCCATGTTCGTACCGAGGAAGCCGGGGAAGTCAGGAGTGAAGAGTGAAAAGTGAAGAGTGAAGAGTGAAGAGTGAACCCTCAGTTCCCGAGCCCTTTCCCAAATCCCAAATCCCAATTATTGTCTTCGCGCAGGCTCCCCGGCTCCCCCCTTCTCCCGCTCCATCTTCCCCGGCACGGTGCTCATGACGTGCTCCGCCAGGGCCGTGATGGTGAAGGAGGGGTTGACCCCCAGGTTGGCGCCGATGATGGAACCGTCGGTGACGATCATGTTGTCGTAGCCGAAGACGCGGCCGTTCTTGTCCACCACGCCGTCCTCCGGCCCCGAGCCCATGGGGCAGCCTCCCAGGATATGGGCCGTTGTGGAAATAT